>JBKJTK010000052.1:0-14086 GCA_046590875.1 Chiayiivirga sp. | reverse complement strand
CTGACCGCCGGGACCGGAAGAACGCACGAAGCGCTCGATCAGTTCATCGTCGGGGATGGAGAGGGTGGGCGAGATTTGCAGCATGGGCGCGGGAATTCGAGTGCCCCAATGATAGCGGATCGCTCGCGGCTGGCCGCCGCCGATGCGCGCTCGATAACCTGCACACCGGTGCCCCGCGACTGCGGTAAGGTGCGCGTCGCCAGCCTGCGATCCGGAGCGCTCCGATGCCTAGCCCTACCCCCGTTCGTCACCCGCACCGCGCGTTGATTGCAGCGACGTTCGCGCTGTTGATGCTGCCTGCGACCACGAGTCTGGCCTATGTCTTCGGTGCCGGCACTTGCGATGCGTCGGCGAGCGCGAACTTCATGACCTCGCGGATCCATCACCCGGGCGAAACCGGTGGCTTCGAGCTGGTCTTTTCCACGCCCGACTATATTGCGGGCGAAACCGTCACGGTCACCCTGCGGCATAGCGGCAGCGAGGTTTTCACCGGCTTCCTGGTGTATCCCGAAACCGCAGCCGGCTTTCGCCGCGGCTTGTTCGACCCGTCGCTGACCCCCGGCACCACCCTCATGGGCGGATTGCCGTCCGAGTGCAATGGCGACGGCCACACCATCACCCATGATCAGGTGCCGAACAATCCGCAGCTGCGCGCGAGCCTGCGCCTGGTCTGGACCGCGCCAGCCGTTGCGGAGAACCTCACGTTTCGCGCCCTGGTGTTGCGCGCGGACCCGATGGCGCAGCGCGGCACGGATTTCTATGAGGTCTCCGCCGCATTGCCGGCGTCCGTCGACGGCGTCTTCCGCAGCAAGTTCGAATCGATTCCCTGAGTTGCATCGCGCCAGCCGAACAAGTCCATCACTCGCTGCCACTCCGCATCCAGCGGCGCGGTGACTTCCAGCGCCGCACCGCTGAGCGGATGCACAAACGCCAGCTTCCAGCTGTGCAGCAACATGCGGTGAATACCGAGCTTGCGGAAATCCAGATTGCGGCGGCCGTCGCCGTGACTGGTATCGCCAATCAAGTGATGGCTCAGATGTTTCAGATGGCGGCGGATCTGGCGGAAGCGGCCGGTCTCGGGCTCGCATTCGAGCAGGGCGTAGCGCGAGGTCTCGAAGCCGGCCGCGGGCGTTTGCAGTTCGCCCGTGGCGAGGCGACGGAAATGCGTGGTCGCGGGCTTCTTTTCCGGCTTGCCGGGGCCGCCATCGAGCGCATGTTCGACCGTGAGCGAGGGCTCGGGCCAGCCGCGGCATAACGCGAGATAACGCTTGCGCACCGCACGCGACATGAACTGCTTGCCGAGTTCGCTTGCCGCCGTGCGGTCGAAAGCGATCAGCAGGCAGCCGCTGGTGGCGCGGTCCAGTCGATGAATCAAATGGATCCGGCTGCCGAAACTTTCACGCAGCTGGTCGGCGGCGAACTCGGTCTCGCCGCGCGCCAGCGCACTGTCGTGCACCATCAATCCGGCGGGCTTGTTGACCACCGCGAGGACGTCGTCGCGATACAGGATTTCCATGTCCTCGATCATGGCATGCGGCATGCCCTTCCCTGCTTACTGGTGGGATAGCCCAGAGTCCCGTTCGCCCTGACCCTTCGACAGGCTCAGGACGGGGTACGCCTGCGGCGTATCGAAGGGCATCCCACGCCGTCGCGACCGTCCATGCTTCGATGGCCGTAGGCCACCCTGTGCTGAGCTTGTCGAAGCATCAGCACGAACGGTAGTGGGGCTCAGCAGCTGTTGGACGTGCCCATGACTTCCCGCGCTTGGCAACCCCGCCCGGATCACTCATCCTCCCGCGTTCGCACCCGAGCTGGAGCTTCACGATGTCCGCGTTTCGCCTTCACAAACCTCTACGCATGGTGTGGTTGATCGCCGCGTTGATGCTGCCCACGTTCGCTTCCGCGACGGCAGCGAGTGCCGAGCCGGTCGCCCTGCCCGCGGGCGTCACCGAAGTCACCCGGGTCGAAGGCATCACCGAATACCGTCTCGAGAACGGGCTGCGAGTGCTGCTGTTCCCGGATGGGACCAAGCCTACGGTGACGGTCAACATCACCTATCTGGTCGGCTCAAGGCACGAGAATTACGGCGAGACCGGCATGGCGCACCTGCTCGAACACTTGTTGTTCAAGCCCACGCCGACGATTGCCGATATTCCGGGGGAAATGAAGAAGCGCGGGATCAGTTTCAACGCCAGCACCTGGCTCGATCGCACCAATTATTTCTCCAGCTTCAGCGCCGACGACGCCACGCTCGACTGGCTGCTGGCGCTGGAGTCCGACCGCATGGTGAATTCCTTTGTGCGGCGCAGTGATCTCGACAGCGAGATGACGGTGGTACGCAACGAGATGGAATCCGGCGAGAACGATCCGTTCGGAATACTGATGGAACGCATCGTCTCCACCGCACACCTGTGGCACAACTACGGCAACTCCACGATCGGCGCGCGTGCCGACATCGAGAACCTGCCGATCGAGCGACTGCAGGCGTTCTACCGGTCGCACTACCGGCCCGACAACGCGGTGCTGCTGGTGGCCGGCCGCATCGATCCGGTCGCCACGCTGGGCAAGATTGCAACCACCTTCGGCAAGATCGCACGCCCGGCGCGCGCGATTGAGAAAACCTATACGCGCGAACCGGTGCAGGACGGCGAACGCGAGATCACCGTGCGGCGCGTCGGCGAGACCCGTTATCTCGGGGCGGCGTATCACGTCCCGGCCGGCCCGCATCCGGACTCGGCCGCGATCGATATCCTGTCCGACATCCTCGGCGACACGCCCACCGGCCGACTGCACAAGGCGTTGGTCGAAGGCAAGCTCGCAACCATGGTGGCGGCGTTCGGTTTCAGTCTGTCCGAGCCGGGCATGCTGCTGGTGTTCGCCGAAGTGCCCAAGAGCGGCGACATGGACGCCTTGCGCCAGCAACTGCTCGACTTGGTGGAAGTGCGCAAGGACGCTGCCTTCACCGAAGACGAATTGAAGGACGCGCGCACCCGTCAGCTCAAGAACATCGAGCTGACGATGAATGATGCGAACCGGCTGGCGACGTCGCTGTCGGAATCCATCGCGCAGGGCGACTGGCGCTTGTTCTTCCTGCAACGTGATCGCATCGAGAAAGTGACGCTGGCCGATGTCGAGCGCGTGGCAAAGGCGTATCTGAAACCCTCCAACCGGACCTTTGGCCAATTCATCCCGACCCCGGCGCCCGATCGAGCGGAAATTCCGGAAGCCGACGCGGTCGCCAAGCAACTCGAAGGCTACACCGGCCGCGCCGCGCTCGAAGCTGGTGAAGCGTTCGACCCGAGCCCGTCTAATATCGATACGCGCACCGAACGCACCGCGCTCTCCAACGGCACCAAGCTCGCGCTGCTGCCGAAGGAAAACCGCGGCAATACCGTGGTGTTGCAGGGCGTGCTGCGTTTCGGCAGCGAGGCCGAGCTCATGGGCCGGGGCGATGCCGCCGGCCTGGTGGCCTCAATGCTGACCCGCGGTGGCGCGGGACTGACGCGCGAACAGATCGCGCGTCGTTTCGACGAGCTCAAGGCGCAGGTATCGATCAGCGGCAGTGCGCAGACGGTCACGCTGTATGCCACCACGCAGCGCGAGCAGTTGCCCGCGGTCGTCGAGTTGCTCGCCGGTCTGCTGAAGCAACCCGCGTTCCCGGCCAGTGAGTTCGAGCAACTGCGCACCCAGTCCATCACCGAGATTGAAAGTGCAATGACTGAGCCGGAGGCGATCGCGGGCAATGCCATGAGCCGCCACTTCAGCCCCTGGCCGAAAGGACATCCGTACTACGCCAAGACCTTCGCTGAATCCCTGGCCTCGCTGCGCGTGGTTACCCTCGAAGAGCTGCGCGCATTCCACAGCGATTTCTACGGCGCGGGTTTCGGCGAGATCGCGGTCGTCGGGGACTTCGACGACGCAGCGTTCAAGACCCAGGCCGAGAAGTTGTTCGGAGCCTGGACCACGCCGCGCAAGTTCGTGCGCATCGCCGATCCCTTTGTCGAGATCGCGACCGCGGCGCAGGCGCTGGAAACTCCGGACAAAGCCAACGCCGTGATTCTGGCGCGCACCGATCTGCCGCTGGGCGATCGCGATCCGGACTACGCGGCGTTGGTGGCCGGCAATTACGTGCTCGGCGGCGGCATGTTGAAGTCGCGACTCGCGGACCGCGTGCGGCAGAAGGACGGACTCAGCTATAGCGTCGGTTCGCAGTTCAGCGCCGATGCGATCGACGACAGCGGCAGCCTGATGCTGTATGCGATCGCGGCGCCGGAGAATATTGCCAAGGTCGAAGCTGCGTTCCGTGAGGAGATCGCGCGCATGCTCAAGGACGGCGTCGAAGCCGATGAGTTGAAGGACGCGATCGACGGCTTGCTGAAGGCTCGCCAGCGCGGTCGCGGCGAGGACAGTGCCCTGGTCGGACAACTACGCGAAGGCCTGTACCTCGACCGTACCCTGGACTGGGCGGCCAAGCTCGATGCGAAATTTGCCGCCCTCACCCCGGCGAAGGTACACGACGCCTTCAAGCGCCACTTCGAACTGCGGCCGCTGTCGGTGTTCAGCGCCGGCGATTTCGCCAAGGTGAAAGCGAAGGCCGCGGAGCAGAAGTAGGCTCGGTTTCTGGGATCGAAAGGCGCCTAGACGCCTGAATTAAGCCGGAGCCGCTAGGCGGCTCCGGCTTGATTTGTCAGGCCTTGCTGCTTGGCCAGGCAATCTGCACCTTGCGATGTTTCAAGACACAGTCGCGCAAGTACAAATTGATCAGGCTCTGGTAAGGAACGCCCGCTTCACTCGCCATGGCCTTGAAGTAATCCACCACGTCTTCCGAAAGGCGCATAGAGACGGGCTTCTTGAGCTTGGCCGCATAGGGATTCTTGCGGGACTTCATTCTGGAGAGATCGTATTCGGCTTTCATGGCGGTCGCTGCTCGTAGAAGGAGCTTTCTCTTGTCGTGGCTTTGCGCGCTGAAATGATGCGAAAAACGCCGCTACCATCGCGCTCACAGTGGCAGACGAGGAGAAGATGAGCGCCGCTACTCATGCCGAGCATGAGAAAGCGCTCCTCATCACCAGCGGAGTGAGACTCATCGTAGAACTGGATGGCGAACTCGTCGTAGAAGACAGTCCGGGCTTCATCAAATGAAACGCCATGCTTCCTGAGGTTTGTGGCGGCTTTAGCCGAGTCCCAGTCAAACTTGACCATCTGTACATTGTATGGATGACCGACGCTTTTGCAAGCGCGCACCAAAACGCGCAGCGGACTTCAGCGGTCAATCTGAGCGGGAGAAGAGCGTTTTGCCTACGGCACGTAGCCGTTGCGCAACAAGTTCCCGCGACCGGTTGGCCACGCCAGGCAGTTGTCGCGCGCACTGGCGACCTCGTACACCTGCACCTGGCGCACGTCGGTGACGGCGTCCTTGAGATTGACGACGATGTCGAGGACGCCGTCTGCATCGGCATCAGCGATCGTCGGCACCGACATCGCTCCGCGATCAGGCAAAGCGATCGTGTGCAATCGGTTGCCCGACGCATCGAGCACGAACAGATTGCTCTTGCCGCTGTCGGGCGAATAGCTTGCGAACACGATTTCTGGCCGCCCGTCACCGGACAGGTCGGCGATGGCGACGCCGCCGGTCAGCACCCGCGCGTCCGTGGTGTAGACGTGTTGCCACATCAGCCCGCTCGCAGAATCGACCGCATGAATGCGGCCGTCGAATCCGGCGAACACGAACTCGCGCCCGGGGCGTGCGTTGTCGATGTCCGCGACCGAGACCTGATTGGTTGCGCCGACCATATTGGTGCCGGCGAAGTCGTTCAATCCGGCCAGATACGCCGGGACATGGAAGGGCGTGAGCCAGTTCGGCGGGCGCGTGCCATCGGGTCGCAATACCCATAGCGCCACGCCGCGCAAACGATCGGTCTGGGCGGCGTTTTGCACCGATCCCAGGATGACCAGTTCACGAATCCCATCGGCATCCACATCGACGAACGTCGGGGCCGAATTGGTGAAGTGACCCTGGTTGTCTACCGGCTCATTGTTGCTGAAGCCCTGCTGCGCCAGCGCGTAATCGTGCAGGGCGCGCACGCCGAGGAATTTGTTGCGGCCGTTGAAAATCGGCGCCGCGTTGAAGGCAAAGCCATTGCCCTTGTGCAGACTCAGGTACGCGTTGTCCTGGCCCGCGAAAACCTCCAGCGCGGGGTCCGCGTCGACGTTGCCCAGCGCGATGTTCTGGTCGTAGCCGCCGGTCACGAAACAGGTCGTGGTACAGCCCGCGGCGCCACTGGTATTCGGAGGAAAACCGCTCACCACGGCGCCGGTATGGTGAATCGCGATCAGGATGTCGCGCTGTGAATTGAGTTCCAGGCGCTGGGTGGTGACCGCGACCAGCTCCAGATCGCCATCGCCGTCGATGTCGCCGGCCGCGAGTGAGCGCATCTCGTCGCGCGCCAGGTGCGGAAAGCCGGGCAGCAACTGTCCGGCGGCGTTCCACAGATAAATCCGGTCGCGCGCCGCGACCGCGACTTCCAGCCCCGGCTCGCTGACGACGATATCGGCCACCACCGGCGAGGACCAGACCCGGCTACCCGCGACCGTGGCGCGGAACACGATGCTGCCGTCCAGATGCCAGCCCAGCACGACGTTGCTGCGCGCGGCGATGATTTCCGGGATGCCGTCGCCGCTGAGATCGGCCACTGCGGGTGAGCCCAGCCAGGATTCGTGAAAAGAGTCGCGCAAGGTGGCGATCAGTTGTGGCGTCGCGACGTTCGTACTGCCGCCACCGGGTGCGGCGGCACAGGCAGGCGGGGGCTCGAAGCCGTCGGCGAAGACCCGATTCAATGCCGCACCCGCGCGCACATCACTAGCGGCGAGCGCCGCAACTATTCCGGCAGCAGTAAGGAATCTGCCCCTCTGCGTTGAATCTTTGGCTCTTGATCGTGGCTCAGGCGTCACTGTGGGCTACCCGCGACGCGGCCAGGCCGCGAGGAAGGCGCCGACCGCCCCGGCACCGGCGATCCACACCGTCGCGGGTAGCGCGAGAAAACGCGGTCCGCCGGCGTCGAGCGCATAGAGTACCGCGGTCACGATCAGCAATCCTGCGCCGAGAATCGCGAACACCACCTGGTGCTGCGCCTCGCGTGCGCTGCGTGCCAGCGCGATGAGTTCATTGGAACGTAGGTTAAGGAGATGCTCGCCCGAGACCTGCTGCGCCAACCAGTCGTGCAGCAGGCGCGGCATGTCGGGGGCGCG
The DNA here is from genome assembly GCA_046590875.1 of Chiayiivirga sp. Taxonomy (GTDB): domain Bacteria; phylum Pseudomonadota; class Gammaproteobacteria; order Xanthomonadales; family Xanthomonadaceae; genus JALCLA01. The sequence goes on along the minus strand of JBKJTK010000052.1, from coordinate 6,838 downwards.
CGTGATGAGTTCCGGCAGACGTTTGCGGAACTCCTTTGCCAATTGCCGCGGGCTGTAGCGCTCACGCAGGATCTGCTCCAACACCGGCTTCGCCACGGCCCAGATATCGAGTTTCGGATCGAGCCTGCGCCCGACGCCTTCGATGTTGAGCAGGGTTTTCTGCAACAGGATCAGTTGCGGTTGCAGGGTGAGTTCGTAGCGCTGCGCGGTGCGGAACAGTTTCACCAGCACCTCGCCCAGCGCGATCTCCGCCAGCGGCCGGGTGAAGTAAGGCTCGCACACCGAGCGCGCCGCGGCTTCCAGTTCGTCGATGCGGATGTGGCGCGGCATCCAGCCGGCCTCGACGTGCAGCTCGGCGATGCGGCGGTAGTCGCGCTGGAAGATCGCCATGAAATTCTCGGCCAGATAGTACTGATCCCGCGCCGAGAGCTGGCCCATGATGCCGAAATCCAGGGCGATGAAACGCGGATTCGCGCGTCGTGCCGGATCGACATCGACCCAGATGTTGCCGGCGTGCGCATCGGCGTGGAAGAAGTTGGCGCGGAACACCTGGGTGTAGAACACGCGCACGCCTTTCGCGGCCAGCGTGGGCCGATCGATGCCGGCGGCGTCGAGCGCAGCGATATCGTCGGACGGGATGCCGCGCACCCGTTCCAGCGTCAGCACGCGTTCGCTGGTGTGGCTCCAGAACACTTCCGGGATGTACAGGTCGTCGCTGTCGAGCCAGGTCCGGCGCAGCAGCGAGGCGTTCGCGCCTTCGCGTTGCAGATCGAGTTCGCCCTTGAGCGTGGCTTCGATCTCCGTCACGACGGCGTTCGGGCGGATCTTGTCGGCATTTGGATGCGCGCGTTCGATGATCTGCGCCAGCGTTCGCAGGAGCGCGATGTCGCCGGCGATCTGCTTCTCGATGTTCGGACGCAGCACCTTGACCACGACCTCGCGGCCTTCGACACCCGCCACGCTCGGCAGACGCGCGGCGTGCACCTGCGCGATCGAGGCCGAGGCCAGGGGCTCAACCGCGAACTCGGCGTATAGCGTGGATATGGGCTCCCCAAGCGCGCGTTCGATCGCCGCACGCGCGATCTCGCCGTCGAAAGGCGCGACCCGATCCTGCAACTGGCTCAGTTCGTCGGCGACATCGGCCGGGACGATGTCACGACGGGTCGAAAGAATCTGCCCGAACTTGACGAAGATCGGTCCCAGTTCCTGCAGCGCCAGGCGCAGACGCGCACCCCGCGGCAGCTCGGCCACTTCCGCGCGGGCCGCGGGCACGAAAGGTTTGAGCAGGGCCAACCGCCGTTCCAGTCGCGTGCCTTCCAGCAGCACGTCCAGGCGCCAGCGCAACAGCACGCGCGCGATTTGCAACAGCCGCAGCGAGCCGCGCGTCAGCATGCGCGCTCGCTGGCGAGGATACGCACCCGGTTACCCACCCAGTATTGAGACGAGAGATTCATGAGGATCCGGCTCACAGCCACTCGCTGCGCGAGCTCACTTTGCCACGCGCAGCAAGGAGGAGCCAAGCGCGATGCGCCCCCATGCCCCGCGCCCGACGGTGTAGGCACGCTCCGCGCATCCGGGGATGCGCCATTGCACTACGCGCCGGAAAATCGCTGCCAGCGGTACGGCTCGACGGGAATGTCGGTGGCTTCCTGAGCGATCATCTGATCAATCAAGCGCCCACTGATCGGGGCCTGCGTGATGCCAAGATGGCCATGTCCGGCCGCAATCCAGAGGCGTTCGTCGAGGCGGTCGAGGATCGGCAACGAGTCCGGCGTGCAAGGCCGGTAACCGGCCCATTCCGCCACCGACGGCGAGGGCAGGGTCGGAAACAGGCGGCGCGCGTCTGCATCGCGGCGGCGTATCCAGGAAAAATTCGGCCGGCTGCCCAGCGCGGTCAACTCCTTGATGCTGGTCATGCGGATGCCGGTGCGCAACGGCGACAGCACCATATAGCGTTCGGCCCACAGGGTCGGACGCTGTACCACTCCGGCCTGACCCGGATACATGAGGTGATAGCCGCGCGCCGGCACGATCGGCAAGCGGATTCCCATCGGATGCAGCAACGCGTTCGTCCACGCCCCGGCCGCGAGCACCACGCGCCCGGCCTGCACCCGGCCTTGATCGGTGCGCAGCGACACGCCGTGCGCATCGGCCTTGAGGGATTCCACCCGAGCCGTCAGACTGCGCGCGCCGCGGCAGAGCAACACCTCATGCAGGTGTTGGCAGAATGCGCCCGGGTCGCGCAAAGCGAGGGCGTCGCGCTGAAACACGCCGCGTTCGAAGCCGGCGCCGATTCCGGGCTCAAGCTCGCGCAGGCCGGTACGATCCAGCACCTCGAAACTCACCTGCCGCTCGCGCATCAGTCCGCGCTCCCAGGCACCGGCCTCAAACGTCTGCGCCTGGCTGTACACATGCAAGTAACCTGTCGGCGCGATCAGATCCTCCGCATCGATATCGCGCGCCAACGCCAGCCAACTTTGACGCGCGGCGGTGTTGATCGTGTGCAAGGCATCGATAATCCCCAGGATTCGATCGCGCCGACCGCAGCGAATGAAATCGCACAACCAACCTGCGTAGCTCGGCAGGTGTCGCAGATCAATTTTCAACGGCGCGTGCGCGTCAAACAGCATGCGCAAGGCTTTCCACGCGATGCCTGGCGTGGACTGCGGCATCACGTTGCCGACCGAGATCGAGCCAGCGTTGCCGTACGAGGTCTCGCCGCCCGGCCCCTTGGCATCGATCATCAGGCAGGAGAGCCCGCGTCGTGTCAGGTGGTAGGCGCAGGCCAGTCCGACGATGCCGCTGCCGACGATCGCCACGTCGGCGCCATGGGTGTGTGGCTTTGGCATGATCATCGGCGCTCGGCTGGCGCGGGCGCCATTGCGCGCGACGACGCTTCAGTCGCAATCGCGTACACGGCTGAACTCGAGATCGGCATAGTCGTAGCTGAAATCCGCAGCGGGATCAACGTGCGACCACTTCATTGCGATCGCACCGTCAGCGCCGGACAGATCGAAATCGAGCCAGGCTTCGGCGTCGACACTATCGTCATGCCAGTCCACCAACACACGATCGCCCACGCGCATGACGCGGCCCGCCATGCGGGGCGATTTCTGCGAGGCTAGTCCGACGTGTCGACCGTCGGCGCAGACAGCGACCTCGCCGAACCACGGGTCGCGATAGATGCCCAGTCGCGTCGCGAGCGCGCGTGCCCTGGCGCGACGGCGCGACGAGGTATCGACTTTCGGTGCTGCGACCGCGGCCGCATCGCTGACGCGAGCGAGGTCGTCGGCATACCACGCAACATCGCGCCGCCGATTCGCGTTCGTGTAGCGATCCAGCAGTACTTGATTCAGTACCACGCGCGCCTCGGCGCCGTTGCCATTGATCAGAATGACGAACCCGGTGCGACGCTCGGGCAGCAGGGTCAACACCGAATACATGCCGGCCAGGGTGCCGGTGTGCGCCACCTTGAACTTGCCATTGGCATCCGACAATCGCCATCCATACCCATAGGCGAAGAAATTTGCGTCTTCCCAGGCCCGCGTCTGCGCCGATAGCGGCAGCGGCATATGGGGCGTCCACAGCGCTGCGCGCTGCGCATCCGACAGCCACGCGCGTTGCTGCACGTCGGGTGCGAGCCAGGCCCCGGCCCAGCGCAGCATGTCGTTCAAACTGCACCGGATCCCGCCGGCAGCGGCCGAGGTGCTGGTTGGCACCTGCGTTTCGTCCACGCGGATCACGAGGTTGCGGCCGTCCTTGAACAGGTGTGGCTGCGCGATATTTCCGATCGCCTCGCGATCGAAGCCACCAGCCTGGCAACGATCCATCCTGAGCGGCGTAAACAGTTCGCGCTGCAACAAGGACTCGTAGCTCGCGCCGCCGGCCGCCGCGGCGACTTCGCCGGCGACGATGTAGAGGATATTGTCGTAGGCGTAGTGGCTGCGGAAACTGTGCGTGGGTTTCAGATGCGCGAGCCCCGCGAGCACGTCTGCGCGGGTAAAACCATTGGGCTCGGGCCACAGCATCAAGTCGCCCGCCCCCAAGCCCAGCCCGCTGTTGTGGATCAGCAGATCCCGCACCTGGATCTCGCGCGTCACCCACGGATCGTGCAGTCGGAACCCTGGCAGATGCTTCACCACCGGATCGTCCCAGTTCAACTTGCCAGCATCGACCAGACGCGCAAGCAAGGCCGTCGTCATCGCCTTGCTGTTGGAGGCGATCTTGAAAAGCGTATCGGGCGTGATGGGCTCACCGCCACCCGCCATGAGTTCTCCCGTGGTGCGGACGTAGACCACTTCACCGTTTTCAATCACGCCCAAGGCCAAGCCCGGCAGGCGGTAACGCGCGGCCGTGTCCTCGAACATCTTGTCGAACGCCCTGCGCTCAGGCGCGACGCGATTCTGCGCGTGCGCGCTGCTGGCGAGCAAAGCGGCGGCGAGTACCCAGCGCCATTTTTCAAGCCTCACGCGTACACCCTCTTGTCCAGAACCACTGACTGAAATAGCTCTATCGCTTCGGTAGCCGAGACAGACTTCGCTTCGCGAGCTTCCTGCTTCCTCGTGTGGCGCAGTTCGCATCCGCCATTACTGGCCAGACTTGTGGCCGATGTCGCTCTTTCCCGACTTCAACGGTTGGTCACTATTCGGATCTACACCATGCCGGTGCAACCTGTTCGCCGGCGGTCATCTGCTCCAGCGTCTGGCGGGTGCGGATCACTGCGTAGCGTCCGCCGTCCACCAGCACTTCGGGTGCGAGCGCACGCGAGTTGTAGGTTGAAGACATCGAGGCGCCATACGCGCCGGCGCCGGCAATCGCGACCAGGTCGCCCGCTCGGCAGCGCGGCAGGCTGCGATCCTGGGCGAAGCGGTCGCTGCTTTCGCACACCGGTCCGACGACGTCGTAGCTTTGCGGCGCGCGCGCATCGGGACGCAGTACGGCGATGTCGTGCCAGGCGCCGTACAGGCTGGGGCGCGCGAGGTCGTTCATCGCGGCGTCCAGTACCAGGAAGTCACGTTCCGCGCCGGGCTTGGTGCGCAGGACGTGACTCAGCAGCACGCCGGCTTCCGCGACCAGATGGCGACCGGGTTCCAGCACCAGCTTGCCGCGATAGTCGCCGAGCACGGAGCGGATCGTGTCGGCGTATTGCGTGACCGCCAGTGGCCGGTCGTGGCCGGCGCGATAGCGCGCACCGAGGCCGCCACCCACGTCGATGCTGTCGATCACGTGATCGGCGGCCGCGAGTTCGCGTTGCAGTCCAATCAGGCGCTCGAGCGCGTCGCGAAACGGGGCGAGTGCAGTGATTTGGGATCCGATGTGCATGTGCAGCCCATCGAGATGCACGCTTGGCCATCTTTCTCGCTGCATGAACCAGCGCCGCGCGGTATCCAGGCTGACACCGAACTTGTCGCCAGAGCGGCCCGTGGAAATCTTGTCGTGGGTGCCGGCGTCCACGTCGGGATTGATCCGCACCGCGGCGTGCGCGCGCAGATGCCGCAACGACGCTAGCTGCTGTAGCGTGTCGAGCTCGTCTTCCGACTCGATATTGAACTTCCAGATTCCGAGCGAAAGCGCGTCGTCGATCTCGTCCACAGTCTTGCCGACCCCGGAGAACACGATGCGCGCAGGTGCGATGCCGGCGCGCAGCGCGCGGCGCAGTTCGCCGCCCGACACGATGTCGGCGCCGAGCCCCGCCTGCGCCATCTGCTGCAGCACGCCCAGTGACGGGTTTGCCTTGACCGCGTAGCAGATCAGATGATCGACGCCTCGCAGCGCGGCGCGCATTGCCGCGATCTGCGCGCGTATCGCGCGCGCCGAGTACACGTAGCAGGGCGTACCGAGGTGACGCGCGATCGCTTGCAGGTCGACACCGTCGATCATGGCCTCGCCGCGCTTGCCGCGCTCGATCGGCGCCGGCCACGCGCCTTCGTTCGCCGCATCGGCGGCGACATCTTCCACAGCTTGCATGCAAATCCTTGTGGCGCAGAGAGGCACCGGCCGCGAGCGCGGCCGGTGCCAGCGGCATCAGAAGTCGAACGACACCGTCAACTGCGCGTAGCGTGGCGACTGGAAGCTGGTGCCCCGCAGCCAGTTTTCGTTGGGGCTGCCGATCCCCGATTCGCGCTCGTCGTCCACGTCGACCGCACGCTGATGGTTGAGCAGATTGTAGAACGCGAGCTTGACGTTGAAATCATAGTCGCCGAAACCGCGGTGGTAGGCGATGCTGGCGCCGAGGTCGAAGGTCCAGGGCGTGCGGCCGTAGGAGCCGCGCGGCGACAGTTCGTAAACGCGTTCCGAGGCGTCGTACGCCGTGCCGTCCGGACGCAGACCGCAGCGCTGCACGCAAATGTAGTTGCTGTGGTACTCGGTACCATCGATGGGATTACCGACGCCGAAGCCGCTGCGCGGCCGACCCGACTGCGCGTTCAGCGTGGCTCCGAGCAGCCACGCCTCGCCGAGCGCGTAGCTGCCGCGCACCTTGAATTGGTGCCGGTGATCGTTGGCGAGATCGCCGTCGCCGTCGAGGTTCACGAAGGGATCGTCGAAGTGCTCGGTGCGGCCAGTGTCGCCGAAGTTGTTGTCGGAGTTGACCGGGCCCTCGGCATTGCCCTCGCTGAAGGCCAAGGTGTAGGACGCATTCAAGGCCCAGGTGTCGTCCCACACCCGGTCGATCTGGAACTCCAGTGCCTTGTAGGTGCGATCGGGCTTGTCGAAGCCGATGTCGCCGACGTAGTTGCCGTCGTCGTCGTACACCGCCCAGCCGGCCACCGACGTGTCGATGTTGACGAAACCGTCATTCTCGCCGTCGCAGTTGGTGTCGGTGTAGACCGTGGCAACC
>JBKJTK010000296.1:0-4254 GCA_046590875.1 Chiayiivirga sp. | reverse complement strand
CGCCGCCGGAGAACGTCAGGGTCGCCGCAGCGATCTGGTTGCGCGTGGTGTCGTTCGCATCCGGCCATTCGATCTCCGGCGCGTCGGGTGGTCCGTAGCGGTAGCGCACGTAGCCGTGCGTCTCGCTGAGCGTCTTCGATGCACAGATCGAGATCAGCTTGCGCCCCGAATGACAGGCGAACACGACCTGTTCGTCGGCGCTGCAGTGACTCGTCGGCAGTAGGCGTTCGATCGCGAGCGCGACGGTGATCTGCGTCGGGCCGCCGGCTTCGGGGATGTTCTCGGTACGTTCGTCGACGCGCACGCGCACGGCGGTGCCGATCAATGCATCCGCGTTCTCCAGGAATTCCTCGAGACCCGGCTCGGTCTGCAAGATGAAGAACGACTCGTCAGTGCCGTCGATGCGCAGCAGAAGGTGGGCGTAGTCGCCGTGCTCGATGCCTTGGAACGTACCGACAACGTCACGCGGCGCGGCGGCGGCGCAGGTCGCAAGCAGTGTCAGGAACAGACTGGTAAGCAGTCGCATCATTTGCGGCTCCTAGAGCAAAGAAAGAACGGTGTCAAAAGAAAGAACGGTGTCAGAGTGACTTATCACGGCACCGAAAAGCCACTCTGACACGAATGGCACTTACTTAACGCTCGTCATACCCGCGAAAGCGGGGACCCAGTGACTTTGGCAGGTTCGTCGGTGCGGGAGACACTGGATTCCCGCTTTCGCGGGAATGACGAGCTGGGCTGTATCGGCTAGGAATTGGCGCTTCTCCGCTTAAGTCAGTGCCATTCCACTCTGACACCGTTCTTTGCATTTGAAGAATCCCGTTGCACGCAAAGTGCGTCGCGCCATGTCACCATGGATGCGCCGCGCTGACAATCGCTGCCACGTGCAATGCGAACGGCCGGACGCGATCCCTGCCGCTTCGTTTGTGCGTCGTGTCGACCGCGTCTAGAAAAGTAGAATCTCGAGTCACTCAAGCGCTGCGACATTCAAGCGGCATCTTTTTGGCTGTTCCATCGCGACTGTCGCGAACGTCCGAAATTGGCCGAACAGCGACCGTCGCAAGGCGACCTTAAGCGCCCATTGGCGCCAACCGTCAGCGAAAACTCAAAGGCCTTCGCAGATCGACACGACGCGCGAGAAATCCCGCCGCGCGAGGTCGTCGTCGTGCACCAGGAAATACAGCATGCCGCTGTCGGTGCCCCACATGCAGACGTCGTCGGAATCGAGCTGCAACAGCAGTCGCCATCGGGCCACCGCCGATGTCTCCACGATGTCGCGCGGGGGATAGTGCGCCTGGTCGGCGAAATGCGCCGCCTGTGCTTCCAGGTCGTTGCGCTGCAGGATCGTCGGATAGCCGCCGAGACGATGGCCGGCCGGCTGGTCGGCCCACCGCTGCCTTTCCAGCCAGGCGCGATACGCCTCCGATTCAATGTCGTCGAGCATCGTCGCTTCTACGATCGCAGCGCCGATGTCGGGCAAGTCAGCCTTGTGCAGGGCGAGCTTGAGTGGTTGCTTCGGCGCGAGTTCGTGACCGGCCGTGACCTCCGGGATGCCCGTACCGTGCCACCACAACACGCGTGTCGCGCTCAGGTTGAACAGCTCATCCTGCAGCGGCGCTCCTTCCGCATCGACTGCGGTGAAGAAATAGAGCGCGCCGTCCTTCGGCCACGGATCGTCCGACAGCATGGCCGCGGCGTCTTCTAGGGCGATGCGGGCCAACAGCTGCATGGGCCGACCCTCATGCTGCGGCACCTCGCAGATCGGCAGGTCGGGGGAGCCGTAAAGCCACGAATCGCCCTTCTTGACGAGTTTCAGCGTCAACGCCGGCCTGCGCCAACGTTCGAGATGCTGCCTATAGACGCCGAGCGCCTTACTGGGCGTGCGCCGACCCGGCTGCGTGACCGGCTGCCACTGCAGATCCGAATAGGGAATCACCGTCAGCCCGGACTCGTCCATCAACGCGACGCCGTTGCCGGTGACGAGCACGTTCCGGTCATACAACACGCGATCTGGAGCGTCCGACATATTGGGTTCCGGCACCGCCAGTTCCGCCACCTCGCGCTTTTCCAGATTCACAACGCGGAACACGTGCCAACCATCTGCGCCCAGCCACTCGCCGTCGTTCGAAAGTCGCACGCCGAGTTGTTCCGTCCGCGCGAGCTGCGGAAAAGGACGGATGGAAAAATGCGTATCGCCCAGACCATCGACGATGTCCACGGTCCCACCATTGTGGGAAACGGCGATGCGATCGCTGCCGGGCGTCGTGGCGGGTCGCGACCCGTTCTTCGAGCGGCTCGGAGCAGGAAAGGTTTTCATTGTTTTGCCGGTACGCGGATCGATCAGGGCATAGGCATTCTGTTGTCCGTCGATTTGCGAAAGCATGCCCGAGCGCAGGCCATGGTTGTCGGCGTAATTTTGATGCTTGAGCGACCATTCGGCCGGAACGAGGCGCTCCCCGTCCAGGACGAAAATCACCCGGGTCATGCCGAATTGAATTTCAACGAAGTCCGCACCGGATGCCAACGGAAGTTGCGACTCCATCAGGAAAGGCAGGTGCCCCCACTTCGCGTTTGCGGCGCTGGTAGCGTCCTCGACCAAACTGGAATCGCCCTCCCAAACGACACGACCCTGTGCCACATCGACCAGGCGCCAGGACCCCGGCTTGATCGCGCCGACGAAGCCCATCAACAACAGGTTATCGCCCAGCTGCCGCGCATGGGCCGGCAGCTCGCGGAAATCCTCTGACAAGCGCGCTTCCATCCAGTCGAGCTTCTTGTGCACAGTTTCGACCGCGCGCGCGAGCTTGCCACGCAGCGCCGCAATCGCGTCCTTCTGCGCGGCCAACGGCACCGGGCGCGTGCATAGGTCAAACAGGTTCGTGCTCTTGCCGTCCTTCCAGAGAACCGCTTGGCCGAACTCCGCAGCCGGTACGGTGCCGTAAGACGAGTTGCACGTAGACATGGCGACAATGCCCGTATCTCCATAGTCGAACAGGTTCTGGAAAACTCGCATGGGATCCGCTGAGCTGGTGGGCGATCCATGATCTTGCCGGCCTCGCGCGTGCCCCGTCCATGTTTGGGCACATGAGTCCGCGGTTTCAGACCCTACCCCGCCTCGGCGCCGCCCAGCCGGCGCAGGCGACGCGGGCGGGGATGCGTGTACGCTCCTGCCATGAGCATCGAAATCGAGCAACGCGAACACAACGAAGCCGCGATGATCGCGGAGATGACCGCGACCCTGCGGCGCAAGATGGCGGAGGACTACGCGCGCGGCGATACGCGGCGCGATGCGCATCCGAAGACGGTGGGATTGTTGCGTGGGCGGTTCTGCATCGCGCCGGATCTGCCACCAGAGTTGCGGGTCGGCATCTTCCGGCGCCCGCAGCAGTACGACTGCTGGGTGCGGGTCTCCAATGCCAGCGGCAAGATCCAGTCGGATGCGATCAAGGATGCGCGTGGCATCGCAATCAAGTTGATGGCGCCTGGCGGGAAGGGCGTTGCGTCGGATGCCCCGCTGGGTCAGGATTTCGTACTGCTTGATTCGCCGGTCATGCCACTGGGTACGGTGGCGCTGTTCCGCGATGCGGTGCATTACTCGATCGAAAGCTCGCCGCTCCTGCTCGGTGCAAAGTTGTTGATCACCGGCAACGCTGGCGTGCTGCTGGGGCTGGCCGCGCTACGCACCAGCCCCAGCTCACCGCTCGACATCCGCTACTGGAGCACCACGCCTTATCGCTGGGGCAAGGATCAGGCGGTGAAGTACTCGCTGATCCCCACCTCGGCCCACCGCAGCAAGCGCCCCGCGAAACCCTCCGAGTCTTATCTCAGCGATGCGATGCAGAAGCATCTCTCCACCCACGTGGCGAGTTTCGACTTCTGCGTGCAGCTGCGCCGCGACGGCATGCCGATCGAGGATGCGGCGCAGCGCTGGAACGAGCACGAATCGCCGTTTGTGAAGGTTGCGACGCTGCTTCTACCCAAGCAGGCATTCCGGACACCGCGACGTGTGGCGCTGGCAGAGGCGCTGGTGTTCTCCCCGGGGCATGCGAAGCCGGCGCATGCGCCGCTGGGCGGATTGAACCGCGCGCGGATCAAGATCTATCGCGCGCTGTCGAGATTCCGGCACGCGCGAAATCTCAAGCCCGCCTGAGCCGTTTCGGGCCTGACGCACGAGCCGCGCCGAAGCAAGAGTAGGCTTGTGCCAAACCTTGCCTAGCATCGCGCCATGCCCAAACGCATTCAGCCCTATAGCAAACC
>JBKJTK010000164.1:0-8782 GCA_046590875.1 Chiayiivirga sp. | reverse complement strand
AAGGCGTCGACGCGAAGATCTGTTCAAGTTGTTGTCGACCGACGCACGCGACGCGTTGCAGCCGCGACTGCACTCACCGGTGGGCATGCGCCTGGGCGGAGAAGGGCCTGCGGCGATTGCGCTTAGCATCGCGGCGCAGCTGCAAGCGTATCGACATGGCGAACGGGATGAATGAGTCGGCGCATGTCGCCGTGGTGCTGGCCGCTGGTGGCAGCCGCCGTCTCGGTCAACCCAAACAATTGTTGCAGCGTGGCGGGGAGACCCTGGTGCATCGCGCCGTGCGGCTGGCGGCTGCGACCGCGCCGCGACGGCTACTGGTGGTGGTGGGCGCCTATCGCGTTGACGTCGGCGCCGTGTTGCGCGATCAGCCATGCGAACTGGTGGAGAACCACGAATGGGAACAGGGTCTGTCAAGCAGCCTGCGCTGCGCGGCGCGCGCATTGGAGGACAGCGATGGGTCGATCCTGTTGCTGGGCTGCGATCAGCCCGCGCTTGAACTGGCGCACCTGCGCGCGCTGTTGGCATCCGCGGCGCAATCGAAATCCGGCTGCGCCGCAACCGCCCACAATGAAGTCTTCGGCATCCCGGCCGTAGCGACACCCGCGCTGTTGCAGCAGGCGAAGACCTTGGTCGGCGACCGCGGACTGCGTGCGCTGCTCAACGCCTCGGGGCGCGAACGTCTCGGCGTGCTTCGCGCGCCCGAGCTGGCGTTCGACCTGGACACGCCCGCCGACGTTCGGCTCGCCATCGCGCGCGGTCTGCTGGATCAGGCATCGATGGATCAGGCTCTGATGGATCAGGCGCCGATGGATCAGGCTCCGACGCCTTAGCCGGCCCGTAAGGCGTCGACCACCGCCATGCGCGCTGCGCGCAAGGCGGGGAACAAGCCGCCGATCAGGCCGATGCCCAGTGCCCACTTCATCCCAGTCCACAGCAACTCGGGCGTGACCCGGAACTGGAACACCACCTGGCTGAAGTTGCCGCTCAGCGTGGCGACGCTGTAGCCGTTGAAGATGCCCCAGGCGAGGACGGCGCCGAGCACGCCGCCGAGCAGCGCCAGCATCATCGTTTCCAGCATCACCGCCATGACGACCGGCAAGCCGCGGAAGCCGATCGCGCGCAACGTGGCAATCTCGCGTGCACGTCCCGCGACCGCGGCGTACATCGTGTTAAGCGCACCGAACACTGCGCCAATGGCCATGATCGTGCCCACGAACGTGCCGAGCACCTTGATCAGCGTCGTCAGGCCTTGCGACTGCTTCGCGTAGTAGTCACGAGTCGTCTGCACATCGAGCTTCAGGCGCGGATCGGCCGCGAGTGCCGCCTTCAACTGCTCGAAGCCGTCCTTGCCGTCGAGCTTGACGACAACCGACTGGAACGCCGGGCGCGAGTACGTCGTCATCAAGGTTTCGGCGTCGACCCACAGTTCGGATTCGTGAGAGTCGCCGGACTCGAACACCCCGACGATGTCCCACTGCTGGTTCGCCAGCTCGATCTGCCCGCCGAGATCAAGACCGCGGTACTGTTGTTGCGCGCGCGTGCCCACGACGAGTTCGCGCTTGCCGGGCTCGAACTTGCGTCCGGCCGTGATCTTCACCTGGGTACGTAGTTCCCAGGCTTCGGGACCGATCCCGCGGATCTGCGCGTTGGCGTCGATGCCGTCCTCGCGCTTGGGCAGGCTCGCGATCTGCGAGGCCTCGGCCGACAGCAGCGGCCGGCCGTTGCCGTCGTGCGCCACGCCGGCGAGGCCGGCGATCAACGGCACCTGGTCGCGCGTGATGTTCGAGTTGGTTTCGGCCTGGGCGCCGGCGCGCAGCACAATCGCGCTGTCGTCGCTGCCGGTGCCCTTCAACGTCGCCTCGAAGCCTTCGCCCATCGCGAGCATCGCGACGAGCACGCCGACCACGCCGGCGATGCCGACGATGATCACGCCGGAGCTGCCCCAGCGCTGCGGCAGGCTGGCGATTCCGACGCCGGCGACCGCCAGCGTCTGCTTGCCTCGCCGCGTCAATGCGAGCCACAGAGCGAGCAGCGCAGTGAGCGCGAGCAAGCCCTGCCACGGCAGCACTATCCACGCCGCGAGACCGGCGCCGAGGGCGAGCAGGATGCCGAGATTTGTCGCCCACTTCTTGATCTTGTTCATGGTGATCCTGCCTTGAGGAAATCGGCGGCCGACTTGGCGCGCATCACACGGACGCGGACAAACGGACGCATGTCAGCGCCCCGCCAACGCATCGACGATCTTCAGCCGCATGCCGCGCAACGCCGGCAGCAGGCCGATCGCGATGCCGATCGCGACCATCAGCACCAGTCCCAACACCCACGTGTCCGGCGGCAGGCTCGGCAACTGGATCACGCCGCCCGAGGCCTTGCTGATGATCGGCATCAGCGCCGACGCGATGACCAGGCCGAGGGTGCCGCCGATCAGCATCAGCAGCACGGATTCCGCCAGCACCAGCATCAGCACCGTCGCATCCGAGAAGCCGATTGTCTTCAGCACCGCCAGCTCCGGGATTCGCTCGCGCACCGCCTGCGACATCGTGTTGCCGGTTAGCAAAAGCAGGGTGAAGAACACCGCGCCCATGATCGCGGTAACGATCAGGCCGACGTCGGCAAACATCTTGAAGAAGCCCTGGTTGAACGCCTGCTCGGTCTGGGTCTTGGTCTCGTGGTCGGAATTCTCCGACAGCGCGTCGATGGCCTGCGCGACCTTGGATCCATCCTCGCCATCGGCCAGCTCGACCGTCAGCCAGCCGATCTGGTTCTTGATGTAGTCGTTGGCCTCATCGAAGTAGGTCCAGTTGAACATCAACTGGTTCTCCTCGCCTTCGCGCTTCTCGTCGACGACATCGAAGATGCCGACCAGTTTGAACTCCCAGTTGTTGCTGCCCTTGGTCGGGAAGATCGTGGCCTGCAGCGGAATCGTGTCGCCGAGCTTCCAGCCATGGCGCTCGGCCAATCCCTTGCCGACGATCGCGCCGGTGCGCTCGGCGTAGAACGCGGCGAGTTGCTCCTTCGGCATCACGTATTCGGGATACATCTCCATGAAGCCCGGGCCGATCGCGAAGTTGGGGAAGAAGTTGCGCTGGTCCTGGTAGATGCCGCCAAACCAGTTCGCGTAGGTGACGCTCTTGATTCCGGCGACCGTCTGCACCTGCGGCAGCAGGCTGTAGGGCAGCACCTGGGTGAAGCTCAGGCGCGAGGCGACGATCAACCGGTTGTATCCGCTGACGTTGGCACTGGAGTTGAACGCGACGCGGACCGAGTCAAGCATGCCGAACAGCAGAAACGCGGTGACGACCGACAGCATCGTCAGCAGCGTACGGGTCTTGCTGCGCATCAGCGCAGCCCAGATCAGGTGAAAATATTTCATGGTGTTCTACACCCCTGTCGGCAGCAGCCGTCGTTGGAGGCAGTCCGCGAATGAACGCGAATGGACGCAAATGAAGGCGAGCAGCGGGTGTTGCTATCCGATGTCTGCATCGAAGTATCGGGCTTGCCGTACCCAGTGATCGTTCTATTTGCGTTCATTTGCGTCTATTCGCGGACTGTTCTGTTCTTTCCAAAGCCTTGCTCAGGCCGCGTTGCGCTGCTGTTCGACGAGCGTGCCCTTGTCCAGATGCAGCGTATGGGTCGCGTACTCGGCCGCCTTCGGATCGTGCGTCACCATCACGATGGTTTTTCCGTGTTCGCGATTGAGCAGTTGCAACAGGCCGAGGATCTCTTCGGCCGAATGACGGTCCAGATCGCCGGTGGGCTCGTCGCAGATCAGCAGGGTCGGATCGGAGACGATTGCGCGCGCAATCGCGACACGCTGTTGCTGACCGCCGGAGAGTTCGCTCGGACGGTGCTTGGTGCGATCCGCGAGACCGACCAGGGTCAGCGCGATTTCGGCATTGCGTTTGCGTTGCGCGGTGTTGAGCTTGGTCAGCAGCAGCGGCAGTTCGACGTTCTTCTGCGCCGTCAGTGTCGTCATCAGGTTGTAGAACTGGAACACGAAGCCGACGTGGTTGCTGCGCCACTGCGAGAGCTGGCCGGTGCTGAGGCGATCGATGCGCTGATCGGCCACGGTGATCTCGCCAGCGCTGGGCGAATCCAGGCCGCCGATCAAGTTCAGCAGGGTGGTCTTGCCGGAACCCGAGGGCCCCATCAGCGCGACAAAATCGCCCTTGGGAATATCGAGATCGATGCCGTGCAGCACTTCGACCTTTTCCGGGCCGCGCTGATAGGTCTTGCTGAGATTGCGGATCGAAACCAGGTTCGTCATGGCGAGCTTTCCTTGGTGGAAACTGTGAACAGCATTCGCGGCGAGACTTGACCAGCTCGCATGCCCTTCGATACCTCAGGGCGAACGGTTCTCGGAGGTGGGACACTTTTCAAGCGAAATCCTTCAGTACTTTCCCAACTCGACACCTTCGTCGCTTCCCGCCTCAGTCCGTTCGCCCTGAGGTATCGAAGGGCATGCCGGATGGAGTGTTTGGCAACCAAGGATCGAGGTTCAGCCGTTTTTGTCTCGCGCCTCGTTCGTCGCCACGCGCACGCGCGCGCCATCGGCCAGATCTTTCGGCGGATTGAGCACGACGACATCGCCGCCGTTCAAACCCTGCGTCACTTCGCGATCGCCGCCGAGGGTGCGACCGACGCTCACGTTGCGGCGCTCGACGCGGTCCTCGCGCAACACGAAGGCGACTTGCACGCCATCGCGCAGTTCGACCGCCGTGGCCGGTACCAGCACGCCCTTCGGCGGCGCAGGCCGTTGCATGTCTTGCGTCGACGCGGCTTCCAGGAAGGCAACCCGGACACCCATCTCGGGCACGATGCGCGCGTCCTTTTCCTTCAGCGAAATGCGCACTTTAACCGTCGCCTTGCCGCGGTCAGCGGTCGGCACGATCGCGATCACCTCGCCGGGAATTTTCCACTCGGGGTAGGCGTTCAGCACGGCTTGGATCGGTTGCTTCGCGGTCACCCGGCCGATGAAGGATTCATTGACGTCGACCTGTACCTCGAGCGACTCCATGTCCACGATGGTGGCGATGCCCGAGCGGGTGAAGCCGCCGCCCGCGGAGATCGGCGAGATCATCTCACCGGGTTGCGCGGCCTTGGCGATGACGACGCCGGCAAATGGCGCACGCACCACGGTGTTGTCGACGCCGATCTGGGAAAGCTGCAAGGCGTCCTGTGCTACTTGCACGTTGCGCTGCGCGGTGGCGACGCGGGCATGCAGGGCGTTGCGTTCGGATTCGGCCTGATCGAACTGGGATTGCGCGATCAGCTTGCGCGCGATGAGTTCACGCTGCCGCGCCAACGTTTTATCAGCCAAAGCCAGGGTCGTGCGCGTCTCCTCAAGCTGCGTGCGCGAGGCCTGCAGTTGCGAATTCGACAGCGTGCGCTGGGCATCGGCATCGAGCGGGTCCAGCCTGGCCAACACCTGACCTTCCTCGACTCGCATGCCTTCCTCGATCAGCACCTCGATCACCTTGCCGGTGATCTTGGACGAGACCGTGGCCTGGCGCCGTGCCGTGACATAGCCCGAGGCATCGAGCACGCTCGCACTGCCACCGGCGGCGGCTGCGATCGCGCGCGCGGTGGCGGTCTGCACTTCCGGCGCCGCGTGGCGCGCGAGAAAGAACCACAGGGTCGCCGCGAGCAGCAAGGCAACCAGAATTCCGATGATCCAAGGCAACACCGGGCGTGACGTGGCCGGAGGCTCGCGCCGGTCGATACGGAGTTCACGCAGCAATTGGGCGGAGTCATTCATGCGATCGGGCACGTAAGGGGCAAACGGTAGACCTGCGAGGCGGCCAAGTGTGACGACGAACGCGCGCTGGCGTCAGGTGTCGATTGTCACCAATTGGAGGTGAGTTGCTCTTGAAGCGAGTTCCAGTGGCCAGTTCCAGTAGCCAGTAGGAGCTGCAGGGCCGGCTCCGCTGTTCTGGCCATGCGGACTGGCTCCGGGAACTGCTTCACCTTCCGTAGCGCGCCTTCAGCAATTCCCAACTCGCGCGCATGCTCTGCGCCTCTCCACCCATCGGGCGGCCGGGGCGGTCGGCGTCGTTCCACGAGTAGACGTCAATATGAGCCCAGATCTGGCCGTCGGGGATGAAGCGTTCCAGATACAGCGCGGCGGTGATCGCGCCGCCCATGCGCGAGGCGCCGGCGTTGGCGAAATCCGCAACGCTGCTCTTGAGATAGTTGTGATACGGCTGCCACAGCGGCATCGGCCAAAGCATGTCGCGCGCGCGCGTCCCCGCCTGCAGGAACTCAGCACGCGTCGCGTCGTGATTGCAGAACAGCGCCGGCAGGTCGGGGCCGAGCGCGACACGCGCCGCACCGGTGAGGGTCGCGAAATCGAGGATTAAATCAGGCTGGCGCTCGGCGGCGTAAGCCAGCGCATCACACAACACCACGCGACCTTCCGCATCGGTGTTGTCGATCTCTACCCGCAAGCCTTTGCGGGTGGAGATCACTTCGCCGGGTCGGTAGGCATTCGGGCCAAGCGCGTTCTCCACCGCCGGCACCAGCAACTGCAATCGAACCGGCAGCTTCTGCGCCATGACAAGCTGCGCCAGACCGAGCGCCTGCGCCGCGCCGCCCATGTCCTTCTTCATCCAGCGCATGCCGTCGGCGGGCTTGATGTCGAGCCCGCCGGTGTCGAAGCACACGCCCTTGCCCACAATCGCGATCGTCGGATGCTTCGGGTCGCCCCAGTTCAGTTCGATCAATCGTGGCGCGCGATGTGACGCTCGCCCCACGGCATGAATGGCGGGGAAGTTTTCGCTCAGCAAGGCCTCGCCGACCACACAGCGCGCCTCGGCGCCGTAGGCCTTGGCGAGTCGCTGCGCCACCGCTTCAAGCTGGTCCGGACCCATGTCTTCGGTCGGCGTGTTGATCAGGTCGCGCACCAGGCAACTGGCCTTGAGCTGCGCGTAGGCTTCCGACAATTCACTCGCCGCGTCGTTCAGCGCCAGCCGCGCCGGCGCGCGTGCCGGTTTGCGGTAGCGATCGAACTGGTACGCGCCCAGGCCCCAACCGAGCGCGACCTTGGCCGGATCGAGCGCGACGCCGTGCTCGCGGGTCAGGCGATACACGCCCTCGGGCAGGCTCAACGGCAGGTGCGCGAGAGCGAACGGATCATCGGCATCGCCGACGCCGGCCAGCACCGCCACCGGATGGCCGTCGGTGCCCGGCACCATCAGCGCGGTGGCGGGTGCTGCAGACCACGCGTGCGCCGCGACCCAGGCCCGTGTCGCTGCGGGCTGCGAAGCGAGGAAGGCGTCGAGGGTGGTCGCACGCAGCGCTACGATCGGCAGCGCGCGTGCGGCATCTTCCAGCGAAGCGAAACAGTTCATCGTGCTCATGCGGTGTGGATCTGCGCGGGAGGTGCGGGGGAAGAAGGGAGGTCGAGCCAGTCAGCGAGTTCGGTCAGATCTCGCACGCAGACGTCGGCGACTTCGGAGTGTGGCCAGCGCACATCGTGCCGATTGATCCACGCGGTTCCGAGGCCCGCGCGGCGCGCGCCGAGCACGTCGAGTTCGGGATCATCGCCGATGTGCAGGACCTCGTGCGGCGCGCAACCGAGGCGCTCGCAGGCCGCTAGGAAAATACTTGCGTCCGGCTTCGCCGCGCCGTGCTCGCGGGCGCCGAGGGAGAAGGCAAAATGCTGGCGCAGGCCAATGCGCTCAAGATCGGCATTGCCGTTGGTGAGGGCGGCGATCGGATATCGCGCGGCGAGCCGTGTCAGTGCGGCGGCCACGTCGGGATAAAGCTCGACCTGGTTGCGTCCAGCAAAAAACACTTCGAATGCGCGGTCAGCGTGAGTCGGGAAATCCTCACCGCATGCGGCCATGGCGGTGGCCAGCGAGAGCCGGCGCTGGGCGCTGAAGTCGTGCGCGAGCTGCGGATTGTCGCGCGCAACCTGGTCGCGCAGCAGCCGCATCGCTGCCGGCGGATAGCGCTCCGCCGTGCGCGGCGCATGCTCGGCCAGCCAACAGTGCAAGGTCTCTTCGGCGCGCGCAATCGCAGGCCACACCGGCCACAGGGTGTCGTCGAGATCCAGGGTGAGCGCGCGAAAGTTCAAGGCGGCGGCGGAGTGTTGCAAGCGGAAATGATAGCAGCAGAGGGCTCAGGGGCCAGGGCTCAGGGCTCAGCAAAGACGTACACGCGCGCTCCTCCTGAGCCCTGACCTCTGAGCCCTGAGCCCTCGCGCTCAAGGCTCCATCAGCATCCCCCAGGCCTTCAAGGACGGAACCCGATCGCACACGATCTTGAAGCAGACCAGCAGCGGCACCGCCAGCAACAAGCCGGCGATCCCCCACATCCAGCCCCACAGGAACAACCACAGCAACAGGATCACCGGCGAAATCGACATGCGGCGGCCGAGGATGAGCGGGGTCACGAACTGGCCCTCGATCAGGTGCAGGCCGAGAAACACCGCGGGCGGCAGCATTGCGTGGACCAGGGAATCGAAGTGCATCAACCCCGCGAGCATGAGGGCAACGGCGCCGACGAAGGGACCCACGTACGGCGCGAAGTTGAGCAGCGCGGTCGCCGCGCCCCAGAGCGCGGCTTCGTAGGGATCGAAGCCGATCAGCCAGAGCGCCAGCGCATTGGCGGTGCCGAGCGCGAGATTGATCAGGGTGACCGTGAGCATGTAACGCGAGATGTCGACCTGGATCGAGCGCAGGATGTCGACCGTGACGCGTTTCTGGTGCCAGCCGGGCGTCACGGTCACGACACGACGCAACATGTCCTCGCCGTAGACCATGAAGAAGAAGCTCAGGAT
>JBKJTK010000517.1:0-4346 GCA_046590875.1 Chiayiivirga sp. | reverse complement strand
ACTGCGCGGACACTTGCAGATCTATCGCATCGAGGGGCCCGACGGGGGGCAAATGCTGCGTTCTTCCGGAAGCACGCTTGCGCAACTCGGGTGGCGGCCGCGGACTCCCGCGGAGACGGGGTATGCCATCGACACGATCGCGAACGTCCCGCGCGCGGCGCAACTGGCGATGCGCGCCGCGATGCAGCCTTGGATCGACGCGCCAATCGACTATGCGCTGGATTCGGCCTCATCCGGCACGCTGGGAGATTAGCTGCCGGTGATGCGTTTCCGAGCGCGGCGGAGCCCAGTGCCTGACCGCGGTCAACGGCTCACCCCGGCCAGGGTTGACAGCCCAGCGCGCCGAGCACGTCATGTAGTGCCGGCACCTTCATCAGCCAGGGTGCGGCCACGGTCACCACCCCTGCCAGCAAAACGATCGTGGCGACTGCGGTACGGCGACCCGGCTGTTGCAGCCAGCGCCCCAGCCGCGCACCCGACCAGGTGAGCGGCAGCATCACCGGCAAGGTACCCAGTCCGAAGGCCGCCATCGTCAATGCGCCATCCACTGCATTGGCCTGGAGCCACGCGGCGACCAGCAACGTGGTGCTGAGCCCGCACGGCAGCCAACCCCACAACACGCCCAGCGCGATCCGTTTGAAGCGGGAGTCGGCCGGTAGCAACCGCTGTTGCAAAGGTCTCAGCAGGGGCCAGAAACCGGCTCCCGGACGTGAGAGGAAGCCAAGTCGTCCGCGACGGTCAAGCAGGCGCAGCGCGACGACGATCAACACCAGCCCGACCAGCATGCGCAGGCCAATCGTGAGCCAGTCCAGTTGCGCGACGCGCACGATGCCGTGGCCGACGCCTCCCGCGACCGCGCCCGCAAGCACATAACCTCCGACGCGACCCAGATTCGCTTCGAGCGCCGGGAGCCATCCGCCACGCGTCGACATCGCCGAAAAGCCAGTGGCTATCCCGCCGCACATTGCGGCGCAGTGCGCGCCGCCGAGCAGTCCGCTCAACAGCGCGGCGCCGAGCGTCAGCCAGTCAATCGTCATCGCGAGGATGCGCGGGATCGCGAGGTTGGAGATTCACGCTGGGCGGATCGTTGCGCAGGATGTCGATCGCCGGCGCATCCAGGTCGTCGTACTGGCCGCCCCTCACCGCCCAGACGAACGCCCACACCGCCAAGCCGAGGAGTGCCAGGCTGATCGGGACGAGGAGGAGCAGGATCGACATCGTCAGCGGGCCATGCGTACGAGTCGCAGCGCGTTGAGGGTGACCAGCAACGAGGACAGCGCCATTCCCAGCGCGGCAAGCCACGGCGTCACCTGCCCGGTCGCGGCCAGCGGCAGCGCGAGCAGGTTGTAGGCCACGGCCCAGGCCAGGTTCTGGCGCACGATCCGGTGCGTGCGTCGCGCCAAAGCAATCGCTTGTGGAATACGCAGCAACGAAGGACTTGTGATCACCAGGTCGGCCGCACGCTGGGCGAGCGCCGCGCCGTCGGCCATCGCGAGCGAGACGTCGGCACCGGCAAGCACGGGCGCGTCGTTGATGCCATCGCCCACCATCGCCACCACGCGGCCCTGCGCCTGCAATGCGCGTACGCGGGCGAGCTTCTGCTCCGGCCGTTGCCGCGCGCGGACTTCTCTGATGTCGAGCAGGGAGGCAAAGCGCTGCACGGCGTCGGTCGCATCGCCGCTGCATAGTTCGACGCTGATCCCCTGCGCTCGCAACAGCGCAACGGCGGCGGCCGCGTCCGGTCGGCAGGTCTCGGTGAACTCGAAGCGGGCGAAGGCGCGCGTGCCATCGCCGAGCCAGACACCGCTGTCGTCGTCGCCACCGGTCGCGAAGTCGGCCCGCCCGATTCGCCAGGGTGTGCCGTCGATGCGAGCTTCCATTCCCGCACCCGACGTGGCGTGAACGTCGGAGACAACAAGCGCCGTGGAGTGTGCGTCGAAGGCGCCAGCCAGCGGATGCCGACTGTCGCGCCCGAGCGCCGCGGCGATCTGCAGCATGCGTTCCCGGTCGTGTCCCTCGAACGTCTCGACCGCGGCCAGTCGCGGCGCGCCGGTGCTGAGAGTGCCGGTCTTGTCGAACACGACGTGGTCGACCTTTGCCAGGGTGGAGAGCGCATCGGCGCTGACGGAAAGCACTCCGAGCCTGGCCAATGCCCCGTGAGCCGCGGTGAGCGCCGCGGGGATCGCCAGCGACAGCGCGCACGGGCAGCTCACCACCAGCAGCGCCAGTGTTACTTCCAGCGCACGCGACGGATCGTGCTGTCGCCACCACGCAAACACCACGCCCGCGCTGAGCAGCAGCGCAACCACGAAGCCGCTTGCGATCCGGTCCGCAACCCGGGCCAGCACCGGCCGCGCGCCTTGTGCCTGTTCGACCAGACGGGTGAGTTGTGACAGTCGCGTGTCGCTGCCGGTACGGGTGACGCGCAACCGTGCGGGTCGTTCGTGGCAGACGCTGCCGGCCAATACGCTATCACCTTCCTCGCGCAGCACCGGAACCGACTCGCCGCTGATCAAGGCCTCGTCGAAGGCCGAGGCGTGATCGAGCAGCACGCCGTCGGCCGGCACCGCGTCGCCTGAGGGCACGCGTACGATGTCGCCAACCTCAAGCTCAGCCAACGGAATCTGTTCGATGCGATCTTCTCCCGCCTCGCGGGTTGCCAGTGCGGGACGAGCACGCGCGAGCGCGTCGACCTGTGCGCTTGCGATGCCGCGCATTCGTTGCTCCAGCATGCGCGCGAGCAGCAGCAGCAGCACGAACATCACCGCCGCGTCGTACCAGACATCGGGTCCACCGCGCAGCGTTTCGACCAAACTGGCGAAGTAGGCCAGCAGGGTCGAACCCGCGATCAGGGTATCCATGCCGACGCGACGTCCGCGCAGCTCACGTCCCATGCCTTCGAGAAACGGCCAGCCGGAAAAGAACACCACCGGCGTGGCAACGAGGAAGGTGATCCAGCGGAAAAAGTCGCGCGTGGCGATCGCCATTTCACCCCGCGTGTCGAAGTACAGCGCCTCGGCAAACATCATGGCCTGCATCGCGCCAAGCCCGGCAACGCCAAGTCGCATCAGCCAGCGCCGCCGCTCGCGCCGCTTCGCCTGCTCGCGCGCCTCGCCCGTCGCCAGCCAGGGGCGATAGCCGAGCGCGGCCAGCCGGGCCATGAGCGTTGACACCGCGGTGCGCTGCGGATCCCAGCGGATGACGATGCGACCGGTGATGGCATTGGCGCCAGCGTCGAGCACGCCGGGTTCACGCCGCAGCGCGCGGTCGATCAGCCACGCACACGCGGCGCATCGCATTGTATCGGTGAGCACCGTGATCTCGCGGCCGCCCTCCACTTCGCGGCTGTGTTCTGCGAGCACGGCGTCGCGGTCCCACGCGCTGAAGTCGTGCGGCTCGCTGCCGACGCGTCCCGCGCTCGCGCTTCGCAGCCGATAGTAGTCGCCGAGCGCGGCCTCGCCGATCCAGGACGCGGCGGCGGCGCAGCCGTTGCAGCAGAACGCCTGCGGCTCCCCGGCGACGAGGCCACGACTTCGGTTCGACGGGAGCGCTTCGCCGCAGTGATAACAAGGGGGCGCAACGCGCATGTCCACGCCCGGTCAATCCGGGCCCAACGCCGGCCCCAGGCGTGCGGCGCGTTCGCCTGCCTTGAGGCGGCCGCGCATTCGCCACTGGCGATTGATGGGAACGAGTTCAGCAATCCAGTCGTGGCTTGCGCGGGCATCTGTTCCAGCGTGCCACCCCAATTCGGTGGGTTGCAGGATCAGCTCGCGGTCTTGCGCCGCGTCGGCAGGGTGACTGAGCGTAAGGATGAGCCCCTCGCTGCGCGCGAATTCGCCATTTACCGGGAGCACTTCGAGCGAGGAATCCTCCAGCCGCAGCACCGCGGAGAGCTTCATGGCTTGGGCGCGTGCATCGGGACCGAGTTCGCTCACCTGCACCTGGGCGGTACGCTGTACGTCGTCCCTGACCGTGTCCGCGCCACCGCTGCGCAGGGCGACGACCAATAAACCGATACCGGCGGCGACCGACGCGGCGGGCAGGCCGACCATCAGCCACACCATGGGTTCGCGCCACGGCGACTGGCGGCCCATCACGGTGGTCCGAAAAAGCTGGATGGCACCGATTCGCGCGTTTGTCCGTCCAGTGCTTCGACCTCGAACGTTACGGCGTGTTTGCCGTGCACCGCGTCGGGCGCGGACAACGTCATCGGCAGCGTCAGGACTTCCTCCGCCAAGGCGGTGATTGTGCGTTCGCCGCCAGCCAGCTCGATGCCTGGCGCTGCGAGCACGGAGATCCGGTAGCGCTGCGGCGTCACGTCCTTGTTGACGAGCTTGAGCGAGTAG
>JBKJTK010000467.1:0-9240 GCA_046590875.1 Chiayiivirga sp. | reverse complement strand
GCGCGCATCGGCACCCGAAGCCTGCGCGTCCGGAGCGCCGTTGTAGGTCGCGGCCTCAGGCACGTGCAGGTAATACGAGCGGCTCAGTCGATCCACCGCAGCGTCGAAAGCAGCGGTTTCGCTGTTCCCGGCGTCGTCGCTCGCTGACTCGCTGGATGGGGGCGCAAGTTCGACGCTACTCCGCGCTGCGCAACCGCCCAGCAGAACGATGCAAGCAAGGAATGTCAGGACGAGTCGCTGCATGGAGGGATCTCCGGGACGGATGCTCCCTACAGTCTACCCCTGGGGCGCCGCGCTTCTGTCCGACCGCGCTGCGGATGCGGTCGATCACCTACCGCATCGCCAGCGGATGTCGCGCATCAGCGTGTTACCAACGCCGTCCCATCTTCCGGAACAGCTTGCTCATCAGCCACAGCGGGCCGATCAAAAGATAGGTCAAATCGGTGAGGAAAGACGGGCGTTTGCCTTCAAACTCGTGCCCAATGAACTGCGCGACCCAGGCGATGACGAACGCGCCGATCGCGGTCCACAACAGCGTCGTCGCGCCAAGCAGGCCGTAGAGCCAATGCGTAAGCGCCATCAGCGCGACGAAAAAGACCAACATCGCGAGCCCGAGCGGACGCGACAGACGCAGGTAGAACGCAACCGCGGCGACCGCCGCCAGACCTGCCCACAAACCGGTCCGCGCGATCATCGACGGCACCGGTATCACCCACAACGCCGCGACCACGGACCACACGATGATCGGCACGCAAATCCAGTGGATGATCTGGTTGGTGTCGTTGCGATGGTCCTCGCTGTAGTTGCCGAGGAAGCGATTGATCGGGCGGCGTTGATCGACGTAGGTTTCGGGCGTGGATGCCATGCGGGTCTCCTTGCGATGGTGACGCGTCAGTCGACCACAATTCCAGCCAGTCGCCGCAACGCCTCGGCGTACTTCGCCGCGGTGCCCGCGATCACATCTTCAGGAACGCGCGGACCCGGCGCGGTCTTGTTCCAGTCCAGCGTTTCCAGATAATCGCGCACGAATTGCTTGTCGTAGCTCGGTGGGCTGATGCCGACACGATACTCGTCGGCCGGCCAGAAGCGCGAGGAATCCGGCGTCAGCATTTCGTCCATCACCACCAGACGATCGTGCTCGTCGAGACCGAACTCGAACTTGGTATCGGCGATGATGATGCCGCGCTCTGCCGCGAACGCGGCGGCAAAGCGATAGATCGACAAGGTGGCGGCGCGCACCTGTTCGGCCAGGTCGGCGCCGATCTTTGCGACCACCGCGTCGAAGCTCACGTTCTCGTCGTGATCGCCGGCCGCGGCCTTGGTCGAAGGCGTGAAAATCGGTGTCGGCAATTGTTCCGCCTGTTGCAGGCCGGCGGGCAGGGCGATACCGCACACCGTGCCGCCGCGCTGGTAATCCTTCCAGCCCGATCCGATCAGGTAGCCGCGCGCGATCGCCTCCACCGGCAACGCGCGCAAGCGCTTCGCGACCACGCTGCGTTTTGCGTAAAGCGCGCGATCCACGCCCGCGGGCAGGGCGGCCTCGAGTCTTGTTTCAGACAGATGGTTAGGCAGCAGATGCGCGGTCTGCGCGAACCAGAAGTTGGAAATCTGGGTCAGCATTTCACCCTTGCCGGGAATCGGATCGGGCAGCACGACGTCGAAGGCCGAGAGCCGGTCGGTGGCGACGATGAGTATCTCGTTGCCCGGCAGCGCGTAAACGTCGCGCACCTTGCCCCGGTGCAGCAGCGTCAGACCGGGAAGATCGGCGTTGAGAAGGGTCGTGGGCACGGACGGGCTCGCGAAAGCGCGGGGCAGGAGGAGACGGGACAGTTTAACGGCAGCGCCGCGGCCTGCCGATGACCGGCTGATAGAATCCCGGCATGACGCCGTTCCTCGTGCTGCTGCTCGCCTCATTCGCGCCCCTTGCCACCGCCACGGATCCCGTGCCGCCCGCGCCGGCCAAGCTCGGACTGTGCGTCGCCTGCCACGGCGAGGATGGGCGCAGCCGTACCCCGGCGGCGCCACATATTGGCGGACAGAGCGAGATGTATCTGATCTGGGCGCTCACCCAGTATCGACAAGGCCGACGCGAGGGCGATGTCATGAGCAGCGTGGCGGGCACGCTCAACGCCGCTGACGTCGAGTCGCTGGCGCGCTGGTACGCGAACCAGCGTTGGCCCGCAACCGCCGAGCCGACTCGCTGAGGCCGGCGATGCGCTACTACGGCAAGATTCTGGGTGCGATCGTCGGCTGGCTGCTGCTGCGGCACCCGCTGGGCGCGGTGCTCGGAGGGTTGCTGGGTCATGGCTTCGACGCGGGCTGGTTCTCCGCCCCCAAGGCACCACCCACCGCAGCGCCACCGGACGACGCCTATGCCACGCTCGGCGTGGCGACGGATGCGAGTGCTGACGACATCGACCGCGCTTATCGCCAACTGATGGGCAAGTACCACCCCGACAAGGTCGCGGGCGCCGCGGACGAAATCCGTGCACTGGCTGAGACCCGGGCACGCGCGATCAACGCTGCCTACGACCGCATCCGCGAGCTGCGCCGCTTCAAGCGTTGAAGCCAGGGCGCTGGTCGTCGCTTGTTTCGTGCGTGCGCCTCGGCGAGGATGACAGTCTACGAAGCCGACTTCGGTGTGAAGCGCCCTACGCGCTTGCGACTTCGGTCCTGCGACGACAAGCGACGCAATCGATGGCGACCGACGGCGGCAATCTTCAGCACGGAGCGCAAGGCTCTCAAGCCAGTCATGCGGGCGGCACCCGGATGCAGGCCGTGCTGGTCTGCGACCTTGCGGATTCCACCGCCCTGGTCGAACGTCTGGGAGACCTGGCAGCGGCCGAGCTCATGCGGCGGCACGACCGCCTCGCGCGCGACCTGCTGCATCGGCATGGTGGGCGCGAGGTGGACAAGACCGACGGCTTCCTGATCCTGTTCGAGCGGCCGATCGAAGCGGTCGCGTTCGCGCTCGACTATCAACGCGATCTGCGCGAACTCGGCAGCGAAACGAAAGAGCCGGTGAAGGCGCGCATCGGCATCCATGTCGGTGAGGTCGTGCTGTGGGAGAACAGCACGGCCGACGTGGCGGGGGGCGCGAAATCGGTCGAGGTCGAGGGTTTGGCGAAGCCAGTGGCAGCACGGCTGATGGCGCTGGCCTTGCCAGGCCAGATCGTGCTGTCCGGCATCGCCTACAGCCTGGCGCAGCGGGCCGAGCGCGAACTCGGCCGTCCCGGCTTGCATTGGCTGACCCATGGACGTTACCAATTCAAGGGCGTGTCGATTCCCATGCTGGTGCATGAGGTCGGCGAAGCCGGGATTGCGCCGTTGAGAGCGCCGCCGTCGAGCACCAAGGGCGAGCGCGAGGTTCCATGGTGGCGACGGCCCTTGGTGCTGGCGGTGGAGGCGGCGGTGGGTTTGGCGGCGGTTGCCCTGGCGGTGACGCTGAGCTTGCGCACGCTGCCTGCAATCGCCTTTGCCGAGCGCGATTGGCTGGTGTTGGCGGAGCTGCGCAACACCACCGGCGAAGCGAAGTTCGATGCGGCGCTCCAGAGCGCGCTGCGCCTTGGCCTGGAGCAGTCGCAGTACGTCAATGTGCTGAGCGAACTGCACGAGCGCGATGCCTTGCAGCGGATGAAGCGCGATCCGAAAGCTACGGTGCTGGACCGCACCGTGGGGGCGGAAGTGGCGCTGCGCGAAGGCGCACGCGCGGTGGTGCTGCCGACCCTGTCCGAAGTCGGCGGCCGCATCCGCATCTCGCTGGAACTGGTCGAGCCGCAGAGTCAGACGACGGTCTACGCCGCCAGCGCCGAGGGCGTAGGCGAAGAGTCGGTACTGGCATCGATCGACACGGTGTTGGCCGACGTACGCGCCCAGCTCGGCGAATCCGTCAACAAGATCGAGCACACCGCTGGGCCATTGGGGAAGGTCACCACGGCCGATCTGGAAGCGCTGCGCGCCTACTCGCTGGCGCAGCAGGCCGTGGTGGACTATCGCGCAGCAGACGCCGAACGATTGAACCTGCACGCGATCGAACGCGATCCGGACTTCGCCAGCGCGCATCTGGCTTTGGTGAACATCTACCTGAGCCTGGGGGATCGGGGCAAGGCACGCCATCACGCGCAGCAGGCCAATCGCGACCCCCTGCGGCTGAGCGCACGCGAGCAGCTGATGGCGCGCGGCGCCTTGTCCATGTTCGATACGCCGGCGCAGATGCTCGAGGGCTGGCGCCTGTTCGCACTGCTCTACCCCGACGCCGCGACCGGGCAGCAGGTCCTGGCTCAGGTGAACTGGCTCTATCTCAACGATGCGGAAGCGGCCGCGCCTTACTATCTGCTGGTGGGCGAGTCGCGCGATCTGCGGGGCGGCATCGCATGGGTGCGATTGTTCGAGACGCGCCTGGCCTTGGGCGATTCCACCGGTGCGACGCAAGCCCTGGAGCGCGCGCGAACCTACCCCGCCACGCGCCAGCCGCCAGAGGCGATGATGGCCGCGCTGGTTGGCGGCGACCACGCGGCCGCACGCGCTGCGCTGGAAGGCGCGAGCACCGGCGGCGGGCCGCTGGGTGAGGTGCGGCGCGAGTTGTTCCTTGCTGCCATCGCGGCCGACGAAGGCAAACTGGATGCGGCGCTCACCGCTGTGGCGCGCGCGGAAGGCATTGCGGAAAAAGCCAAGCTGGTTGCGATGCATCGCCGTGCGCGGCTGCTTGCCGTCGCACTTGGGCTGGCGCGTGCCCCGCAGGAACTGGATGCGTTGCGGGCCTGGATCGCCGCGGCGCGCGACGGCCTGGCGGCCGATCAGGCCGCTGTGGATCGGGCCGCTGTGGATCGGACCGCTGTGAATCAAGGCGCCGTGGATCACGCCCTGCTGGCGGATCTCACCTTGGGCGCCCTGCTGGCGGCGCGCCACGCCGATGTCGCGTTGGCCGGCGCTACGCTGGACGCGGTCGGACCTGCAGTGGAGAACAGCGGCTACGTCAATCTGGAGCAGCCTTATGCCGCGGCGCGGTGCGAACTGCTTGCGCCCGACACGGCAATCGATTGCCTGAACAGGTTGAGCGGCGCGCATCCCTACTACCAGCAACGGGTCGGCCTGTGGCTGGCGCAGCGCCGCGATGGGCGGGAGCAGGAAGCGCGCGAGTCCGCGCGCTGGTTGGTGAAGCAGCGTGGCCGCGCGATCGTCGAGTGGATCGACGGCTATGTTGCGCAGGTGCCAAACCTGCTCGCGGCGGCGGATGCACGCGCCTACCTTGCGGTCGTAGACGCGGCGTCGCCGGTCGCCGCACCGCGCGACTGAATCGCCGCGGGCGGAGTGGTTCGGACGCTACTTGGCGAGTTGGAAGAAGAAGTCGAGCTTGGCCGTGTCGGCCACCTGCGAGCGGATCGCCGTGCGGTCGCGCAACAGGGCCTCCTTGCTCGGCAACTGACGCGACGCCGGTACGCTGGCGGGATCGACGGTGATGCCGTGCTCAGCGAGGGCGGACACCGGGTCGCCCAGCATCTTCTCGCGGAAGGCATCGTCGGTGGAGAGGCGATCAAGCAAGCTATCGAGTTGCGCAGGCGTGGTGTTGGCGGACATGGCGGCTCCTGGTTTGTGGTGACGCGTGCAGCGTGCGGCGGCAGGATAGCATTCGCCTCCACCTTGCCTGCGTTCGATCCCGCCTGTGACCCAACCCAGACTCGTTCGTCGTTGCGCCCTGTTGTTGCTGGAACCGCGCTTGCGCGTAGACCTGGACCTCTCCGGCCTGTTCGGCGGCGGCAGCGCGTTGCAGCGCGCGCGGCACTGGGTTGCCCTGGCGCCGCACCTGGATCGCGAGATCGAGCTGACGCCGGCGCAGGCCGCAGCGCTGGGAGCGCTCGACGAAGAAGTCTGGACGTCCTGGTCCGAGCTGCAGGCACAGAATGCGGCCGAGCCACTGCAAGCCCTGCTCGATCACGGCCTGTTGCTGGGCGATCACGCCGAGCACGCCGCGCTACGTTCGCGCGACGAAGGTTTGCGCGCGTTGCACTGGCGTCCGCTGGCCGCGGTCGGGCACAGCTTCAGCCGTTGGTCCGGAGTCGGGCGCGATGAGGATGTGGGTCGCACCCGCAATCGACCGCTGCTCGAATTGGTCGCGGAATACGGGGCTCCGCCGCCGCATCAACGCGAGCGCGGCGCGCCCGAGGCACGACTGCGCCTGCCGGCCCCGCAGCGCAGTG
Source organism: Chiayiivirga sp. (assembly GCA_046590875.1). Lineage (GTDB taxonomy): Bacteria > Pseudomonadota > Gammaproteobacteria > Xanthomonadales > Xanthomonadaceae > JALCLA01. Next base: position 3,043 of record JBKJTK010000467.1, on the reverse strand, counting down.
CGATCGACGACGTGTTGGACCGGCGCGTCACCTGCCGCAATTTCGATGCCGCGCGCACGCTGTCGCGGCAGATGCTGAGCGACGTGCTGCAGCGGGTCCTGGGCGCACGGGCCGAGGTCGAGGTCGTGCCAGGCGTGCATGCCTACAAGAAATCCCATCCATCCGGGGGCAGCCTGCATCCGTTCGAGGGTTATCTGATCATCCGCGCAGTCGAGGGGTTGCCGGCCGGCCTCTATCACTATCACGCCGGCCAGCACGCCTTGCAGCCGCTGAACGCGTGCACGCCCGAAGCCGCGTACGAGCTCAGCCTGCGCGCCGTGGCAGGTCAGGCATTCTTCGCCGCCGCACCAGTGACCCTGATCCTGGCCGCGCGCTTCGGTCGCACCTTCTGGAAATACCGCAACCACCCCAAGGCCTATCGCGCCATCGTGCTGGAGGCGGGCCATATTTCGCAGAACTTGTATCTTGCGGCCACCGAAGCCGGCCTCGGCGCCTACATCACCGCCGCGATCAACGAGGTCGAAATTGAGCAGGCGTTCGGCCTTGATCCGATGCAAGAAGGCCCGCTCGCGGTCTGCGGCTTCGGCTGGCGCGGCGCGGAGCGCACGACGGTGGAGTTCGATCCGCTGCACGCGGTCTGGCCGAGCCAGGGCTGAAGCCACCACTTTTGATCAGTTTGCGCGCGCTCGATCTTCGTCTTCATCGCCGCAGCATCGCCGAACGCAAGCGGCTTTCGGTCGGAAAGACCGACGCCGGGTCTGGCGCAGCCGTCGGACGGGCTCCGAAAGGGCAGGCAATGCGCGTCGAACGCAGGGCGCAGTTTGCGAAAACGAGGTGAAGGCCAGGCTGAGCCGTTGCACGGGACTGTTAGAATTCCCGCGCTGCCACTCGGCGGCGGAACGAAGGAAACCCCATGCAGGCAGCGGTCATCGCGCCCTCGATCCTTTCCGCGAACTTCGCGCGTCTCGGTGAGGAGGTCGACGCCGTGCTCGCTGCGGGTGCGGACTGGGTGCACTTCGACGTAATGGACAACCACTACGTGCCCAATCTCACCATCGGCCCGCTGGTGTGCGAAGCGCTGCGCAAGCACGGCGTGACCGCGCCCATCGACGTGCACCTGATGGTGAAGCCGGTGGATCGCATCGTGCCGGATTTTGCCGCCGCGGGCGCCTCGCTGATCAGTTTTCATCCCGAGGCCAGCGAACACGTGCATCGCAGCGTGCAGTTGATCAAATCTTTCGGTTGCCAAGCCGGACTGGTGTTGAATCCGGCGACACCGCTCGAAGTGCTCGACTATGTGTTGCCCGAGCTGGACCTGGTGCTGCTGATGTCGGTCAATCCCGGTTACGGCGGACAGAGCTTCATTCCCTCCGCACTCGACAAGATCAAGCGCGTGCGCGAACGCATCGAGAAACTCGGCAAGCCGATCCGGCTCGAAGTCGACGGCGGCGTGAAGGCCGACAATATCGGCGCGATCGCTGCGGCTGGCGCCGACACCTTCGTCGCGGGCTCGGCGATCTTCGGTGCCAAGGATTACGCCGCCACGATTGGCGCCATGCGTGCGGCCATCGCCGCCGCGCGCGGCTGAGGTTTCGACCTGAGCGCGACCTTCGCCACCGCCGATCTCTGCGACACACACGAAGCCGCGGTGGAGGTGCTCGACCTGCCGCTGCGCGACTACGGCGGTCGCCGTACGTTCTTCGGGGAGATCAGCACCGTGTGTGCGTTGGAGGACAACTCGCGCGTGCGCGAAGCGGTGCACGAAGCCGGCCGGGGGCGTGTGCTGCTGGTGGACGGCGGCGGTTCGCTGCGGCGCGCGATGCTGGGCGACCTGCTCGCGGCCAAGGCGGTCGAGAACGGCTGGTCCGGCGTGATCGTGGTCGGTGCGATCCGTGACAGCGCGATCATGGCCGCACTCGATCTCGGCGTGAAAGCCCTCGGCACCTGTCCGCGCAAGACCGAGCGCCGCGGTCTCGGCGAACGCGATGGGGTGCTGTCGCTTGGCGCGCTTGAGGTGCGGCCGGGACAGTGGCTGTACGCCGATGGCGATGGCGTGCTGATCGCGGACGCTTCGCTGGATTGATTCAGTCGTTGCCAGCGGCGAGCATCGGCTCCGCCCACACCACATAGCGCAATGGCCCGCCCGGCACGACCGCATCGAAGGGCCAGCATGTCACCAGCAGCAGCGCCTCGTCGCCGTCCAGTGCGATCGATTCGCTGCGCGTGTCTGCGATCCGCAACGAGGCGACGCGATATGAAGCGACCCCGTGCGCGCTTTCCAGCGTGATCTCGTCGCCCACCGTCAACAGGCGCAGAAATGCGAAATGCGTATCGCGATGTCCGCTGATCACCGTATTGCCGCGCGCACCGGGAGCCGCGCTCGCTTCCGCCCAGCCCGGACCGAACGCCAGGGTGCGCCCGGAATCGCCGGCGAGCACGATCTGGTCGATCCCGAGCGTCGCGACGGTCAGGCGCGCCACCGGATGCGTGTCGGCCCAGGGCCAGGGATGCTGCGTCGCTTGTGTCGTCAGCGTGTCCTGCCACGCGTCGCGCAGCAATTGCTGCGCCAGCCAGGCTTTCGCGTGCAGCCAACCGGCATCGGTCGCAAGCCAGAGCGCCGCCCCCGCAAGCAGCCACGCCGCGACGCGACGCGGGGTTGGGGCATCCTTGCCCCGCCAACTCTTCCCTGGCAATGAAACGAGGGCGACGCTCACGGCATCACAACGATTGCCACTCGCTGTCCGCGGCAGGCACAGGATGGCGCGCCGATGTGTCCGGCGTGCTACGCCAATCGCGCAATCCGGTGACAAAGGCGCTGTGATCCAGATGCACGTGCCCGCCGGCACCGAGCGAAGGATCCAGTGCGTCCCGAGCAGCGCAATGTGCGGCGTGGACGGCATGGAAATCGGCGGGCAGGCAGGGCTCCACGGTGTTCTCCTTGAGGCTGAGGGTGATAAACGGACGTGCGGCGCACGTTCTTCAGGCGGCTGACACCGCCGTGCGTCGCTGTAGGAGGGCGAGCGCAAGCAACGCAAACGCGATG
>JBKJTK010000099.1:0-3564 GCA_046590875.1 Chiayiivirga sp. | reverse complement strand
TACCGCCACACTGGCGCTGACGTTGTAGCTCGCGCCCGGCCTGCTCGGGTCGGGCGTGTCGGCCGTGATCGTCGTCGTGGTGTTGGGTGCCTGGCTGAAGAACCAGGTCACGGTGGGCGAGAACATCAGTTGCGCGCTGCTGATGCTTACGTGGTCGGTGTTGATGCCCTGGCGCCCGACCGCGCAGGAAGCAAAGCCGGTGCCACCGAACTCGACCGTCAGATCGCAGGTGGGTATCTGCCCGAGGTAGTTGAGCTGGATCGTGTAGTCGTCGAGCGTGCCCTGAATCTCGTCGAGGCCCGCCGCGGCGAGCCGGATCGTCGAGAGATCCTCGCCGGTGAGACGGCGCTGCGCTTCGTCCGAGAACTGGCCCTGCTGCATCACCGATTCGGTATTGGCCACGCCCATCGCGTTCAACACATCGCGATCGCCATTGCGCGCGAATAACTGTCCGGCGGGCAGTCCGCCGGTAAGACGGAACGTACTGGCATCGATGGTCGCTGGGAATGCGAGCGGATCGTTGCTGGCATCGCGATACCAGTAGAGATTGCCATCGTCGCCGCGCACGTCGTCGGCAGATCCGTGGATCCCGTCTGCGCCCGCCGCTTGATTGAACACGTTGTTGACGCCGTCGGTGGATTTGGTGCCCTCGTCCAGCGGCGCGGACAGGCCGGACTCGCTGGCGTGGTTGGGATGCGCGAGGCCCAGGCAATGACCCAACTCGTGTAGCAGCACGGATTCGAAATCCTGGCCGGCGGGGATATCGTTGGCAGCGTTGTTGCCGAGGTTGCTCACCGCCACCCGCTGCGCGTTCCAGGTCGCGATCGCTTTCAGCACGGTGTTCTCGACCTGCGTCGCACTGACGCCGCTCGGCAAGGTCGCGGTGCGCAGGCAGACACTCAGCAGACGCGGTCCGCCAACGCCGACGTAGCCAATCGGATGCGTGATCGAATCCGGATTGACTTCGTCGGCGAAAACGAATGCCCCCGCCTGCACCAACGACGGCAGGACGCAGGTCAACAAGAGTGCCGCGCGCCGCAGACTCACGGCGTCACCTCCGCGATGCGGGTCTTGCTGTCGTTCGCGGCGAGTTTCTGCACGGTCTCGATCAGGCCGACCAGACCGATCAGTGCCTTCATGTCGCGATAGCGCTGCGCTTCCTGCTTGGGTGCAACCCATTCGATCCGCACCGCGCCGGCGGCATCCTCGATGTTGAGGCGATAGGTATCGCCATCGGCCACCACAAAGTATTCGCCGCCCGCACCGATGGAACGCTTGCGCGACTCCAGCGCGCGGTGCACCGCCGTCGCGTCGAAGCTCAGAATCTCGCGCCGCTTCAGTTCCGCAGCGAGCGCCGCGATCTCTGCCTTGGACAACTGGCGTCGATACAGGCCCGCTCGAGTGTCGAAGCTTGCGTAGCGCACGATCGTGCAACCGGCGCGATCGATGTCGACGACTTCCACCGGCTCCGTGTCGGCGATTTCGGCCGCGACGACTTCAAGCGTGATCCACGACTCGGTCGACGGCGTGCAGTCGGCGTGGGCGGCACCCGAGAACAGCAGTGCGGCGAACCACGGGAGCAGCTTCATGCGGAAATCAGCGGCCCGCACGTCAGCGTCGCTCAACGCCGACGCCGGTAGACGATGCCCGGCCCCGGGACCAGCGCGGCGAGTTCGGCCGGCGTACTGTCGTTGGTGACATAGGTTTCGTCGCGCGCGAAGCTGGCTTCATCCTGCAGCTGGATCCAGAAGGCGTGCTGATGCGATCCATCGGTGACCTGCAGATGGGTTCCGTCGCGAAACGCGAACGACAAGGTGCGGGGGTCGTCGCCCCGTACCCATTGCAGTCGCGGCTGATTGCCCTGCGGACAGTAGTGCGTCGCCACGAGTTGGTCGCCATCCAGGTGATAGAGCGTCAGCGATTCACGCGCCGGACCCAGCGTCCATGTCTCCACCAACACGCTGCCGCCCGCCGTCAATCGATACGACACGCTGTGCTCGCGGCCATCGGCAAACTTTCCTTCCCATTCGCCGAGCAGCGATTTCAATTGCTTGAATACACTCGCTGCCGATTCTGTCGCGCGAGCGGTCGCAGGCAGCGTCACCGCCAGCAAGAGCACCGAGCCCAACACCCATAATCCAACTTTGCGCATGCGCGTTCTCCCGCGGCGATGTCGTGTCAGGCCGCCGCTGCTAGGTGCGTTTGGTCGAAGCAACGGGCGGCTTCCGGGGTCGGCTTGGAGACCTTGTTGGACGTGCCGCCGAATTGGCCAAACGCAATAGCGACCGCAGCGCGGAATTGACCGCCGCGCTGGTGGGGAAGGCGTTGGCAAGCTTGGGATCGAGGACGACGATATTGGAACCCGCGGCAATACGCGATGCGTACTTGCCACGAACCAACCCATCGGGGAAGTCGGAGAGCTTGTACTCGGCGCGGAGTTCGTCGGAAACGCGTGGACTAGGCTTCTTCATAAAGGCGGCGCTCCGCGCTGGTGGCACGACGCGCACTGATGATACGGATGATCTCGTCTTCCTCGCTGTGCGCTACGACGAGAAGACGACCTGAATCGGAGATGCCGAACGTAACCCAGCGGGCCTCGCCCTTCGCATGATCCGGATCTGCGCCGGTTGCGGCGAGCGGGTCGCGGAGCGCAGTGCAGGCTTCCTCGAAGGAAACGCCGTGCTTCCTGCGGTTCGCGGCCGCCTTGCGTGCATCCCAGACGAAGTCCATGCGCGCATTCTAGGCCACACGCCGGGGCGGACAAAATCGGAAACATGCGGCGGAGGGAGTGTTAGGCCGCGCTATGAGGATAGCCAATCTCTAGTGCCTGTGCATAAGTGAAATCTAGTTCGGCTTCCGGGGTGAGCGCCAGAATGACTGCGTCGCTAAGAGGCTCACTAGTTGGGGTCATAGTTGGGGTCTGGTTGGGTCAGGTCTCAATGCTGTTCACTTAAGCCGTTCGTGGTGAGGTATCGAACCACAACAGCCCGAAACTTCAAGGCTGCGCCCTTCGATACCTCAGGGCGAACGGAATTCAGAAGGCCTAACCGAACAGTATTGGGTCAGGTCTTCCTTTAACACATCACCCCTCGCGTCGTGCAATCCGGCTCACCGAGGCGTAGTGCAGGCCAAAGTGATCGCCAATCTGCGCCAAACGGTAGGTGCCGCAGGCGTAGGCGGCGCGGATCGCCGCGTCACGGTCGGAATGAACGCGCGCGATCTGCGCCAGCGACGTCCAGGCGCGTTGACGCCTGGGCACCTCGCGCGACGGCTTGCCGGCCTGGCGCGTGACGCGTGCGATGAAGGCGTCGTCGCCCACAAAGACCTGGCTTCGCGACACGGACAGCGGGTCGAAGGCGCCCACACCCTCGGCGACGAAGCGCGCATAGGCGCGTCGCGCGGGGCCCCGCGTCGTTCCGAACAGTGCCAGCGTCTCCTCCACCTGGAGCGACGGCAGCGGCGTCGCCTTGCCCATCACCGCGCGATAGCTGCTCCACGGCCAGTCTCCGGCCGCATCGAACATCTTGGCGCGCACCGGATTCAGCACCACGTAGCGCGACACCT
>JBKJTK010000078.1:0-4397 GCA_046590875.1 Chiayiivirga sp. | reverse complement strand
TCGCGGTTCTGCCCCAGCTCGGTCGCATGATCGGTCAGTTTCTCCAGCGTCTGCGCGTAAATTTCGCGCAATTCGGACGAGTCCTTGACCCCGTGCAGGTGCGAGACCGGCGCCCAGGCCCCATTGAGACGATCCTCCCACCGCTCCAGCGGCGCCATTAGCGCATCGAAGCTGCGCGCCGCCGGATCGGCGACCAGTTGATCGATCGCCACGCGGTAATCGGCGAGCAGGGCATCGATCGCGGGAGCGACGTGCGCCGGGTGGATGGCGGAGAAGGCCGGCAAGGCGGCGGTGGCGAGCAGGGGGTTGGTTTCGTTGGTCATCCACGCAAGGTGGCGCGTGGCGCGCCCGATTTCAAGAAGCCCGATTTCAAGAAGCCCGTTTCAACGGCACGACTCAGGCGCCACCGCATCAGCGGCATGACGCAAGCCGGCAGCGCATAATGCGACGCACTGGCGAAGGAAGCTCCGTGCAACGCAGCGACGATTCGGACCGACGCGAACTGCTGCTGCGCCTCGCCGCGCTGCCGATGTTCGCCGGCCTCGATGCTCACACCCTGAGCGATCTGGCCGACACCATGGATTGGCTGGTGCTGCCCGGCGGCGCGCAATTGTTCGCACAGGACGATCCGTCCGATGCGCTTTACGTGCTGATCCATGGTCGTCTTGCGGCGAGCCGGAAAGATGAGGAAGGTCGGGTGCGCGCGCTCGGCGCGGTGACGGCGGGCGAATGCGTGGGCGAGACCGGGCTGATCGCGAACGAACCGCGATCGGCCAGTGTGATCGCGATGCGCGACAGCGAATTGCTGCGTCTATCTCGCTCCGCGTTCGAGCGCCTGATCGCGGCGCATCCGCAGTCGATGCTGAGTGTGGCGCGATTGGCGTTGCGGCGTTTCGGCGGCCAGCGCGGTGCGGTGGCGACGCCGCAGTGCTTCGCGTTGTTGCAGGCGATGGGTGGGGTGGATCTTCACGGGTTCGCGCGCCGGCTCGCGGCCGCCCTTGGGGTTGATCCGGCGCTGGCGCTGATCGAAGCCGACGAGGCACGCGAGCGCCAGCCGGGCTGGTTCAGCGCACGCGAGGCCCGCAGTGCACACCTGATCTATATCGGCAACGACGATCCGACCTGGCGTGAGCGTTGCCTGCGGCAGAGCGATTGCGTGCTGCTGCTGGCCGACGCCGCGCGCGCACCCGATACCTCCGCCCGCGTGCCGTCACCGGCCAGCAGCGCGCATCTGCCGCAGCATCTGGTGTTATTGCAGAAGGACGACCCCGTCCCCGGCAGCACCCGCGTCTGGCGCGCGGCGGTGCCACAGGCCAGCGCGCATCACCATGTTCGACACGATGCCGACCTGGCGCGACTGGCACGTCGCCTCACCGGCCGCGCCACCGGCCTGGTGCTGTCAGGCGGCGGCGCGCGCGGCTTCGCCCACATCGGCGTGGTGCGCGCGCTGCGCGACGCCGGCTTTGAACTCGACTACATCGGTGGCTGCAGCATCGGTGCAATCGTCGGCGCCGGGGTTGCCGCCGATTGGTCCTATGCGCAGATGGTGGAAACCTATCGCGAGTGTTTCGTCGATACCAATCCACTGTCCGACTGGACCCTTCCGCTGGTCTCGCTGCGCTCCGGGCGAAAGGTGTCGAAATTGCTGCGGAACGCCTTCGGCGAGCGCGACATCGAGGATTTGCCGATCCCGTTTTACTGCGTCTCCAGCAACCTCACCGAGGGCGTGCTACAGGTGCACGAGCACGGCCCGCTGTGGTGCTGGCTACGCGCGACGTGCGCGATTCCCGGCGTACTGCCGCCGGTATTTTCGGCCGGCCGCGTGCTGGTTGACGGCGGCGTGATCGACAATCTCCCCGTCGGCGAAATGCGCAAGCGCCTCGCCGGCGAGATCGTTGCGGTCGATGTCGGTGGCAACTACCGCCTCGAAACCACCATGGAAGAAACCGAGATGCCGCCCTGGTGGCAGTTGGTGTCCGAACTGTTCGGCGTGCGCAAACGCCCGAGCCTCGGAAAGATCCTGCTACGCGCGGGCATGGTGAACTCCGACGCCACCGTGCAACGCCGCCGACGCCAGACCAAGTTGCTGCTCAAACCCGCATTGGAAGGGATCGACCTGCTCGAATGGCAAGCCTTCGCACAAGCGATCGATCTGGGCTACCAGTACACCTTGCGCCGTGTGGGCGGGCCGCGGGATGCGCTGACGGAGGAGACTCCGGTGCTCGGGTTGTAGGGCGCGAGTGCGCCGTGTCGCTCGTCGTTGAGCGAAGGCTGTAATGCAGTTTCGTTCCTGCGTCGTGCGCACTGGGTAGTGACGCCGCTCGTTTCGTTCGCCTGCGGCGCCCGGAGGCGCACGAAAAAAGCCATGAATGGCGCTTACGTCCTCGCACGGACGCCGAAGCCAGGATCAAGATGGATTCCAGCTCGGCCGCAGGCCGGCCTGTCCTGAGCCCGTCGAAGGGCTGGAATGACGCGCGCTACGCCTCAGCGAATCAGCAGCTTCAACAACCGATCCGCGACCTTTCCATAGGGCGGATCAAACAACCCCACCGCATTGAATCGCGACTGCCGCAACACCGGCATCGCCTTGCTCAACGCGAGAAATCCGGCGTGGCCGTGATAGTGGCCCATGCCGCTGGGCCCAACGCCGCCGAACGGCAAGGCGTGTTGGGCAAACTGAATCATGGTGTCGTTGACGCAAACGCTGCCCGCGACCACGGCAGACAAGGTGCGCTCGACGCGCCGGCGGTCACGGTCGAAGGGATAGAACGCCAGCGGCCGCTCCTGCGCCCGAACCGTTTCGAGCGCCGCATCGAAATCGTCATATGGTTTCAGCGGCAGGATCGAGCCGAACAGTTCCTCCTGCATCGCACGCGATTCGGACGGCGGATCGATCAGAATCGTCAACGGCAGGATGCGGCGGCCGTCCTGCGGCGCGGGGGCGCATTCGATCACCGTTACGCCGCGTTCGCGCGCATCGGCAATGATCGCGTGCAGGCGCTGGAACTGGCGCTCGTTCACCACCGCGGTGGCATCGGGATTGTTCACCAGCGTCGGATAGCGACGCGCAACGCTGGCCTTCGCTTTCGCCACGAACTCGTCGAGCGCCGCGCGCGGCAGCAACACGTAGTCGGGCGCAATGCAGGTCTGGCCCGCGTTGAAGCACTTGCCCGCGACGATGCGCTCCACCGCGTGATCGAGCGGATAACCAGGCGCGATCAGCGCCGGCGACTTGCCTCCCAACTCCAGCGTGACGGGCGTCAGGTTCGGCGCGGCCGCCGCCATAACCTTGCGACCGAGCGCGGTGGAGCCGGTGAAGAACAGATGGTCGAGCGGCAGCGCGGCGAACTCGGCCGCGAGTTCCGGTCCGCCCAGCGCCACCGCGACGCGATCCGCCGGAAACACTTCCGCCAGCAGATCGCGCAGGAACAGCGCGGTGCGCGGCGTGTGTTCGGAGGGTTTCAGCAGCACGTGATTGCCGGCCGCGATCGCCGCGATCAGCGGAATCAGGCTCAGGTTCACCGGATAGTTCCACGGCGCAAGAATGCCGACCACACCCAGTGGCACGTGCCGAAGTTCGGCGCGCGCGGGCAGAAACGCGAGATTCACGCCCCGACGCTGCGGCCGCATCCAGCCACGCAGATGTTTCAGCGTGTGGCCGATATCGGTGACCGTGGTCATGCCGTCGGAGACCAGGGTCTCGGGTCTCGCCCGTCCGCCGAAATCGGCATCGACCGCAGCGACCATCTGGTCGAGGCGGCGCTTGAAGGCGTCGCGCAGGCGGATCAGATCCTCACGTCGTTGCGCGTAGTCGGGCACGCGCGCGGCCTGCGCCGTGCGCAGGCGATCGAGCATGGGACGTAGTCCAGCGAGCGGCGTATCGGCGGCGGTATCCATGCCGCGGAGTCTAGCGCGCCTGTTCCGAGGCCGGACTCGAATCGTGCGTCGACGCCGGTTTGGCTGGCAACAGTGTGCTCAGCACCTCGAGCACCCGACGCATGCTCGACAGGGCCCCGAGCGCAAACGCGTTCAACAGCGCGGATTCCGCTACCCGCGGCGCGACGCGATACAGGCCGACGCCCGCCGCGATGGCCGCGAGGGCCGTCAGCGTCAGCCCGATTCCGCCGAGCATGTTGAACAGGTCGACCCCGAGCGTGACCCGCATCAGCACCTGCGCCAACAAGACGGCGATCAGTGGCGCGGCGATCAGCGTCGCCCGTGCCACGCGCGCGCGCAGTGCGAGGCGGCCCGACAATTCCGCACCCAGGTCGGTGTCGGGCGCGCCGTAGTCGATGCGCGCGATCCAGCTCAGCGTCAAGATGCCCGGAACCAACTGCGCGACGAAGACCAGGTTCAGCACGATGCCCGGCACGATGAACTGCCACTGCCCGCCGTGC
>JBKJTK010000393.1:0-9523 GCA_046590875.1 Chiayiivirga sp. | reverse complement strand
ACCAGGCTGCTGGCGGTGATCTCTTCGAACAGTGCACCGTAAGGATTGATGAGGAACTGTTCGTCGGGTCCGGGCAGCTTGGCCGAGATATGGGTGAACACCAGATCCGACCAGCCGTGCAGCGCAACCAGGCGATAGCACGCGGCCAGATCGACACGAAGTTGCCATTCCTCGTTGCTGATGCGGGCGCGCAGATCGGGACGAATCAGGGCGTTCATTGCTTGCGCTCGCGGCCGGGCAGATGGTTGCAATGTAGCAGCCCTCCCTGCCCGGCCTTCACCAGCCGTTGCTTCGCGAGCTGCCCGCGCACCCCACCCAGCGCACGCCCGCGTTACGCTTAGCACCTGACCGTCCATCAAGGAGGCACGCATGCGTTCTGCCCTTCACACCGCCCTGGCCTTGACGCTGACGTCACTCGTCAGCGTTCCCGCGTACGCCCAAGACGCGCAGGTCGTCGCGCCGCCGACCACCGCCGATGTCATCGCGCAATCGAAGGCCTCGGACTGGCGCACACCGGACCCCGCCGACACGCTGTATCTCGATCTACCCGGCGGTCGCGTCGTCATCGAACTCGCAACGAAGTTCGCGCCCGCGCACACCGCCAACATCCGCGCGCTGGCAAAGGAAGGCTACTGGAACGGGCTTGCGATCCTGCGCTCGCAAGACAACTACGTGGTGCAGTGGGGCGACCCGAACGCCGGCGAGAAGACCGCGCGCGCGTTCAAGCAGGCGAAACAGAAACTTCCCGCCGAATTCGCGCGCAAGGCAAAAGAATTGGTGTTCGCCAAGCTCGCCGATGGCGATCTTTATGCGCCCGAAGCCGGTTGGTCTGGCGGCTTCCCTGCCGCGCGCGATCCCAAAACCGGCCAAGCCTGGCTCGCACATTGCTACGCCATGGTCGGCGCGGGGCGCGACATGGCGGCCGATTCCAGCAACGGCGCCGAGCTCTACGTCGTGATCGGCCATGCCCCGCGGCATCTGGATCGCAACATCACGCTTGTTGGTCGCGTATTGCAGGGCATGGAAGTGCTGTCGGTACTGCCGCGCGGCACCGGCGCCCTGGGATTCTACGAGAAGGCCGAGCAACGCATTGCGATACGTTCGATCGCACTCGCGAGCGAGTTGCCCGAAGGCGAGCGCCTGCCGCTCGAAGTGTTCCGCACCGACACGCCGGCCTTCGAGCGTCTGGTCGAAGCACGCCGCAACCGGCGCGAGGAGTGGTTCCTCGATCCGGTCGGGCATGTGGAACTGTGCAATGTTCCGATTCCGGTGCGAGTTGCCGCCGCGAAGCCCTGATGCGATTGCATCAGCCCGCGCTGACCTGGTTACGGCCTGCGTGCTTGGCGGCGTAGAGCAGTTCGTCGGCGGCTGACAGCAGTTTCTCGTGGTGCGAGTGGCTGCCGTCGTCGCGCACCACGCCGATGCTGAGCGCGACCCGCAGCCCGGATGCCAATGCCTCCAGGTTCAGCGCTTCGACCTCAAGCCGCAGGGCCTCGCACCGCGCCGCGGCGTCGCTGCTTGCGTGACCGGTGAACAGCAAGGCGAATTCCTCCCCGCCGTAGCGCGCTACGAACACCTCGCTCGCGCTATGGCGACGCAAGACTTCGGCCAAGGCGCGCAACACCGCATCGCCGACCGCGTGCGACCAGGTGTCGTTGATGCGCTTGAAGTGATCGATATCCGCCAGCGCCAAGCTCAATGGAGTGTTCTCGCGTCGTGCGCGCTCGAACGCGAGCGCGAGGCGCTGGTCGAAGGCGCGCCGATTCGGTAGCCCGGTAAGCGAATCTTCACTCGCGAGCCTGGCGAGAGCCTCGGCCTGTTGGCGCAGGGCTTCAAGCAGTTGCGATTTTTCCTTGTCGGAGGTAGCGAGTCGATCGGTCTGGTCGGCCAGGTCGCGGGTGCGCGCCTGTACCAGCAGCCCCAGGCGTCGCTCGTTGGCCTGCACCTGCCCCACGCGCCAGCGCAGCAGGCTCCAAAGCAGCAACGCGAGCATCGCTACGCTGCCGACGCGGAACCATCCGGCCTGCCAATAGCGAGGCAACACCTGGATATCGACCCCCGCGGGCTGCGTACTCCATGGCCCACCGCTGGAGGCCTCGACCTCGAATCGATAGTCGCCCGGTGCGAGGTTGCTGTACAACGCCAATCGGCGGTTCGCCGAATCGATCCAATCTCCATCAAATCCGACGAGTCGGTGGCGAAAACGCACCCGCTCGGGCACCCGCAGACTGAGTCCGGCGTAGTGCAGTTCGATCCTGTGCGGTCCGGACGGCATCTCGGCCGGTGCGCCGGGGGCAAGGTCGTTGCCATCGATGCGCATGCGTTCGATCACAACCGAAGTCTGCGGCTCCGGCAGATCGAAACGTCTCGCCGGGTCCACGACGCTGGCGCCCGCCGCGGTGGCGAACCACAGGCGGCCATCCGGCGTGCGCGTCGCCGCGGGTTGCGAGCCGCCGTTGCATTGGGTGTCGCTCATGCCGTCAAGGCGATCGAAGGCGAGCGCTTCGATCCGGAACGACGGATCGTCGGCGGCACGTTCAAGCTGGGCGCGCGCGACCCGGAATACGCCCTTGTTGCTGCACATCCAAAACTGCCCGAGTCCATCGTCGAGAATCTGGAAAATGCTGTTGTGCGGCAGGCCATGTGCAGTGTCGATCAATGCGAACCGCCCGCCGCGCGCGCGCACGAGTCCGCTGCCCGTTCCCAGCCACATGGTGCCGTCGGTTTGCACCAGAATGCTGAACACGTCGCGTGCGGGAAAGCCGTTGACCTGATCGAAGACTTCGAAACGGCTGCCGTCAAAGCTCGCCACCCCGTTGGCGGTGCCGATCCACACTCGGCCGTCGGGGGTTTCCGCCAGCGCCATCACGTAGTCGCGCTGCAGACCACCGCGGGTGCTGTAGTGGCTCAGCTTGCCGTCCTGCCAGCGCGCCAGCCCCACGTTGGTGCCGATCCAGACGCTGCCGTCGGCGCGCGGCATTACGGCGCGCACCTGGCGATCAGCCAGTTCCTCCGTTCCGGGCACGGCGGCGGGATGGCCGTCGACAAGACGTCCGACACCCGCGCCATAGCTTCCGATCCACAGCGCGCCGGCGGCATCGTAGGCCAGCGACAAAAGCGAATCGCTTGGCAATCCGTCGCTGCGCGTCCAACGCCGGATGTGACCGTTGTCGACCCGATGCAGGCCGCCGCTGGTGGCGATCCAGACGCCGCCTTCGCGTGCCGGCAACAGGGCGCGCACGTACTCGTCGGATAGTCCGCGACGCGCGTCGACACTGGCGAACGGCATGTCCTTCAGGCGTGCCAGTCCGGCGCTGGTGCCGATCCAGACCGAGCCTTCGCGATCCTCAAGCCAGGCGCTGACGCGGTTCTGCGGCAGGCCCAGGCGGACGTCGAGCGATTCGGCTTTCGCATCGCGCAACCGCCACACGCCTGCATCGACCGAACCCACCCACAGGTTGCCGTCACGATCGCCGGCCAACATCGACACTTCGCCCAGTCCGCGATCCTGGCGCGCATCACGCACGAACCGATCGCCGTCCTGACGCCACAGCTCATAGCCGGCCGAGAGCAACATCCCGCCGCGCGCGTCGAAGTGGATCGACCGCACCGCGATCGCGGGCAGACCGTGCGCACTGCCCCAAGCCACCACGCGATCACCCTCGACGCGATCGATACCCGCGCCGTGTCCCAGGTAAACGGCACCGTCCGGGCCTTCGACAATCGTGTAAGTGGTGCTGTGGCCGAGCCCGGCGTCGCGGTTGAAAGGGCGCACGCCGTTGGCATCCATGCGCACCACGCCGCGATCCTCGCTCGAAATCCACAGCGCGCCGCGGGTGTCCTCGTGCAGCGCCATGATTTCGTCGAAGGGAAAGCCGGTATCACGCGCCCAGCGTTCCCAGCGTCCCTCGCGATAGCGCAGCAGGCCAGCGCGTGCCATTCCAACCCACAGGCCGCCGTCGCGGCCGACTTCCAGCGCAGCCACGCCGTTGCCGCGCAATTCCGGCGTGTTGGCGCGGTCGAACACGGTGAACTCGGCGCCGTTCCAGCGCACCAGCCCTTCCCATGTGCCGGCCCAGAGATAACCGTCCGGAGTCTGCGCCAGCGCCAGCACCATGTTGTGCGGCAGACCGTCGCGCGAGTCCCATGTTTCCAGCGTGAAGTCCGCAAGCGGACGCTGCGGATCGAGCGCTACTACGCGCTCGCTCACGCCGCAAAAGCCGACCACGCCGAGCAACGTCGCCAATACTGCCGACGCTCGCCCGACGCGGCATTGCCTGCCGCTGCCGGATTCCGCCATCGATGATCTACCCCTGTGAGCCCAGCTTCAGGGCACGGGGGACCAGCGGTCAAGCACGGGGCCCGGCAGCACCCGCCGCCGATGCGCCAGAACAGGGAGCCGGCAATGCGCAAGATGGCGCGGTTCTACATCTGCAACGCGCGCAGCGTCTCCGAAGGCGGCGCCGAAGCGATACGGCGGGTTGCGAACAGGCCGGTCAAGGTCACCGCGATGACACCCAAGCCACCACCCACCAACGCCAGTCGCCAGTCCGGTGCCCAGTCCATCTCCAACACACGAGTCGCGATGAAGCCCGATAACGTGCCGGCCGCGAGCGCTGCCGTCAGGCCCGCGATGAGACCCAAGGCCGCGAACTCCGCCGCGTGCGCGAAGCGCAATTGACCGCGACTGGCGCCGAGCACACGCATCACGCCGCCTTCCAGCAGTCTCTCGTCCTGGGTGCTGCTGACGGCAGCCGCCAGCACCAGTAACCCGGCAACGAGGGTGAAATAGAAAACGTATTCGACGGCGTTGGCGACCTGGTTTGCGGTGTTGCGGACCTGGTCGATCACCGCGTCGACGTCGATCACCGAGACATTCGGATAGGCGCGCACCAGCGCATCGGTGAGTGCCACGTCGCCGCGCGGCACTTTCACCGCGGTGATCCAGCTCGCTGCGAACCCGTCGAGCGCGCCGGGGGATGCCAGCACGAAGAAGTTGGGCTGGAAACTTTCCCAGTCCACGTGCCGCAGGCTGGTGATCGTGGCCTCGAAGCGTTGCCCCGCGATGTCGAAGGCAACGCGGTCGCCGAGTTTCCAGCCAAGAGCCGAAGCGATGCTTTCCTCAACCGAGATTTCCGCCAATGATGGCGAAGGCACACTCCAGAACGTGCCAGCAGTGATCTCATTGTCGGATTCTCGCAATGCCGCCGCCCACGACAGATTGAACTCGCGCTCAGCCAAACGCTGTGCGCGTTCACCGCGCCCGGCGTAAACAGTGCCCGTGGTAGCCACGCCGTTGACCGCGACCAGGCGGCCGCGAATCATCGGGTACAGCACCGGCGCGGATTCGCTGCCGCGCGCCAGCAATTCGCGCGCGCCTTCGACCTGGTCGGGTTGCACATTGATCACGAAACGGTTGGGCGCGTTATCGGGCAGCGCGTCCTGCCAACGCGATAGCAGATCGGTGCGCACCAGGGTCAGCAACAGGATCGCCATCAGTCCGAGCCCAAGTGCCGAAACCTGCACCACGCTTGCCAAGGGACGACGACTGACATTCGCCAGTCCGTATCGCCATGGCCCGCGCAGGCGCGTGCGCAAGCGCTTGAGCGCGAACACCAGCAGCAACGCGAGTGCGGCGAGCACGAGCAATGTCGCCGCAATGCCTCCCAACAAGGTGAAGCCCAATTCCGCCGAGCCCGACTTCCACCACAGCAACGCGCCGAGGCCGGCGATACCGGCGACCGTAACGAAGATCGCGCTCGGCTCCACCGCGCCGAGATCGCGACGCAGCACGCGCAGCGCCGGCACCCGCCGCAGCGCCAGCACCGGCGGCAGCGCGAACGTCAACAGCACCAGCAAGCCGACCGCGAATCCTTCCAGCGCCGGCATCGGTCCTGCATTCGGAATCGCAACGCCGAGCACCTGCGCCAGCCAGCCACCCAGCAGTGCTTGCAGCGCATAACCCGAGATCACGCCGAGTGCGCTGCCGGCGACGCCGAGAATCAGCAGTTCACTGGCGTAAATGCCGGCCAGTGTGGATTGACTCGCTCCGAGGCAGCGCAGTACGGCGCAGCCGTCCAGATGCCTGGCGCTGTGGCGGCGCGCCGCCACCGCCACTGCCACCGCGGCCAGCACCACCGCCACCAACGCCGCCAGACCGAGAAAGCGATCGGCGCGTTCCAACGCGCGGCGGATCTCCGGCCGCGCGTCGGCGACAGTTTCCAGACGCTGCCCGCGATCGAGCGCTTCTTGCGTCGCATCGACCCAGCGCTGCGCCGCTGCGGCTTCGCCCGCGATCACCAGGCGATACGCGACGCGACTGCCTTCCTGCACCAGACCAGTACTGGGTAAATCGTCCAGATGCAAAAACACACGCGGTGCGACGTTGAAGTAATCGAGGGCGGCATCGGGCTCCTGCAGCACCAATGCGGCGAGACGAAACTCCGCATTGCCGAGGGTAAGCGTGTCGCCGACGCGCGCGCCCAGCGATTGCGCACCGCCACGCGACAGCCACGCCGTGCCGCGTCCGGGTGCGCCGTTCGCGATGCGCGCCACGCCCCCTTCGATGTCGGTGAGCTGGAAGGCCCCGCGCAAGGGGTAATTGGCGCCGATGGCGCGCACGTCAGCGAGTTTCAAGGCCTCGCCGGCACGCAACATACTCGGGAAGGACGCCGTTTCGGTCTGGCGCAGGCCCAGATCGGATGCAATCTTGCGCTGCGATTCACCGATGGGCTCATCGGCGCGCAACACCGCGTCGCCTCCGAGCAGCCGATTCGCTTCCAACGCCAGCGCGCGCTCCGCGCGATCGGTGAGAAAGCCGACCGCTGACACCGCCATTACTGCCAGCAGCAGTGAGGCCAACAGCACGCGCACCTCACCAGCGCGCAGGTCGCGACGCAGGAAACGCCAGCCGAGTCGCAACGCAGTCATGCGTTAATCAGCCGACCGTGATCAAGGCGCAGGGTGCGATTGCAACGCGTCGCGAGGTGCTCGTCGTGCGTCACCAACACCAGCGTTGTCCCCGCCTGACGATTCAACTCGAACAGCAAGTCGATCACCGCATCGCCGGTCGCGGCATCGAGATTGCCGGTGGGTTCGTCGGCAAACAGCACCTCGGGCCGGGTGACGAAGGCGCGCGCCAGTGCCACACGCTGCTGTTCGCCGCCAGAGAGTTGGCGCGGGTAGTGGTCGAGACGATCGCCGAGGCCGACGCGTTCCAGGATCGCGCGCGCCGCGATCTCAGGCTTGCGCTCGCCGCGCAATTCCAGCGGCAGCATCGCGTTTTCGAGGGCGGTCAATGCAGGCAGCAACTGGAAACTCTGGAACACGAAGCCGACGCGCTCCCCACGCAGCTTGGCGCGCCCGTCCTCGTCGAGCGTCGAGAGCGGCACTCCGGCCAGCTTCACCTCACCTTCGCTCGGCCGATCCAGCCCCGCCAACAACGACAGCAGGGTCGACTTGCCTGAACCGGAAGCACCGACGATCGCCGCCGCTTCACCGGCATTCACGGCGAAACTCACGCCTTGAAGTATGGTGAGTTCGCCCGCAGCAAGATGGACACGCTTGCCCAATGCGATGGCTTCGATCGCGATGCGAGCGGTCGTGGACGCGGCGTCAATCGGTCGGGCGTCGGCGAGACTGTCCATCGTGATTATCGAATTCGATATGGGAAATACAACAATGTGGCTTGTAACAATGTCGCGCAAGAGTGTCGAAAGTCTTGTGATGACGGTTGCCCTGCTCATCGGGGTATCGAACGCGTACGCGGCCGATGGCATCGCGACGCCCAAACCACGCACGTTGCTGGTGGTGGGCGACTCGCTCTCGGCCGCCTATGGTTTGGCTGCGGAACAAGGCTGGGTGAACTTGCTGGGCCAACGGCTGGCGCAATCGCACCCGGACTGGCGTGTGGTCAACGCCAGCATCAGCGGCGAAACCACCGCCGGCGGCGCGGCTCGCATCGATGCCGCCTTGCAGCAGCACACGCCCGCCCTGGTCGCGATCGAACTCGGCGCGAACGACGCACTGCGTGGCCTGCCGATCGAACACGCCAGTGCCAATCTCGGCCGCATGATCGAAGCCTCGCAAAAAGCCGGCGCGCGCGTACTGCTGATCGGCACCCGCATCCCGCCCAACTACGGCCCCGACTATGCCGAAGCGCTGCGCGTGATGTACACGTCGCTCGCCGAGAAGCACGACGCGACGCTGCTGCCGTTCTTGCTTGAACCCATCGCTGCCGAGCGCAACGCCTTTCAGGCCGACAATCTGCATCCGACCGCGGCATCACAGCCGAAGTTGCTGGAACATGTATTACCGGCGCTGCTGCCCTTGCTAGATGAGAGAGCAGCGACCACACGATCGCGGCCGTAATGCGGCAAGCGCAGGATGTAGTGGGCCGGCGCGTACTGGTGAGATGTGGCAATACAAGATGCGACCCTCTGCCTCCGACGCCTTCCTCGACGTCGTCGTGCACAGTGGCTACTAGCTCGCCCTGCAGGGTGACCCGATTCGCCGGAAAAAGCCCACCTGACCCCGGCCAGGACACCCGATCGCAGACCTGTGATCATCCTCCTACCGGCCTGTGGATAATCGTACCGGCTTGGACCGGAATGCAGTACCGAATTCATCGGAATCCGCGCCAAGCAGCGCGCCGTGATGCATGTGCTCGACGCCATGCTGGCACAAGCCGACTAATACCGAGGATCACCGATGGAACACATCGTCACCCTGCACATCGAGCGCCTGCAGGAGGGCGTCTACCTCGCCACCAGCGACGACGCGCCCGGTCTGGTCGCGCAGGGCCGCACCGTCACCGAGACGCTGGAAATCGCGCGCGATGTCGCCAAGAAGCTGATCGAAGGGCAGCACGAGCGAACCGGCAGCGTGCATCTGCGCCCCACTGCGTGGCCTGCCGATCGAACACGCTAGTGCCAATCTCGGCCGCATGATCGACCCCTCAATTCGATTCTGCTTCCGCGCAGAAAACAAAAACGCCAGTGAGCGTTAACTCACTGGCGTTCTCGATTCTTCGTATGGCGCGCCCGGAGAGATTCCACCAAGTTCGTAGCTAGCTATGACTGGTAAATCTTGATTTTACAAACATGATTCAGAATGACGTAATTTCATTTCTACAATATATATCAGCTACTTACGCCAATATTTTTCTAGTCTATTTGTGACTGTCTAGATCATTTGTCACAAGCTACCCAGAACAATTTTAGTTAGACTGTCACCCCACAGCCCGGACTTTTCAGACCACTAAGCGGCTGTCCAGGGACGCAGCCATGGCCGCAAGACGTTCGCCAGCCTACCGCCCAAAGGGTATGGCATGACCGCCAAGCCATGTGTCGTTTCATGGTCCGGCTCCACAGCGATCATACCCGAGGCTCGAGCACTGCTTGCGCTGGTCGATCCGCCCGAACAGCCAATCGAGTTTCAAGCGTTTGTAACCGGGGTGCGCGATGCTCTGGAGGCCCTGAGCCCACATCACGAAGCCCGTTTCCAGGGGAAGCACTTTGGGGCG
>JBKJTK010000386.1:0-3040 GCA_046590875.1 Chiayiivirga sp. | reverse complement strand
GACGCCTGCGCAATCGTGCCGAGCGTGATGACGATGATCTCGGCGGAGAGGATGAAATCGGTGCGGATTGCGCCCTTGATCTTGTCACGCTCCAGCTGCACCAGGTCGACGCTCGGGTCGACCAGCGCCGCCGTGATCTCGCGGTGGTGCGCTTCGTCTTCGGCCTTGTGCAGCCACTTGTGCGCGAGTTTCTCGACACCCTCGAAACAAAGGTAAGCGCCGCCGATCATCATCAGCGGAATCACTGACCAGGGCAGGAACGAGCTCAGCAGGAGCGCCGCCGGCACCAGGATCGCCTTGTTGAGCAACGAGCCCTTGGCGACCGCCCACACCACCGGCAGCTCGCGGTCCGGATCGACGCCGGACACCTGCTTGGCATTCAGCGCGAGGTCGTCGCCGAGCACACCGGCGGTCTTCTGCGCGGCGACCTTGGTCATCACCGAAACGTCGTCGAGCAGCGTCGCGATGTCGTCGAGCAGGGCGAACAGGCTGGAGGCCACAGCGGATTCCATCGATGAGCGAAGCGCAATTGTAGTTCACCCGTGCGCGCCGCTGCAGAGCGACGACGAGCGCTTTTCTAAGCTTCGGCTGACGGTTGGTGGAACCTCGAACCGCTCGGATGCACGGCGATGGTCTCGCCGTCCCATTTCTGAGCTGCCTGCCCGGCAGCGATGGCAACGTCGTCCGGAACGGGCTCAGTAGTCGGCGTGCGGCGGCGTGGCGCCCGATCGTCGGAGCGCTGTCTCGTCCCAGTAAGTCCACAGCCGCGTGATGTGACCGCCGCGTACGGCGTGCACGGCGCAACCGGGCAGGTCGAAGCGCGCTTCGATCGTATTGGCCCGGTTGGGGTGGGATGTGAATGCGCCGGTTTCCCTGGAGCGGTGCGTGCCGCGCAGCCTGAGTTGTTGGATCGACCAGTCGCCGCGGCTGCGCGCCTGCATCGGATCGAGCCGAAGATCAGGCACGTAAGTGAACCATGCATGCCAGGCGCGTACGGCTTGTTCGGGGCCGCACGCGGCGGTGCCGGCCGACTCCCACGCAAAGACGTCCGCCAGCAGCGTGCGCAGTCGCGCTGCGTCGCGAGAATTCATCGCATCGAGCCACGCGCGCGCGATCGCCGCGGCGTTGGATTCGGCGCGCGCGGCGACGCTTTCACGAACGGGAAGCTTTGGCACTCACTCGAACCCGTTCGAGAAGACCCCGTCTTCGCGCGCGCACGCATTGGCCTGCGCGCCATGCACCATGACGTTGAAGCCGGTGCCGGCCGCGAACGTCGGCGCACCGGCGCCTACCGCGCGAATCGACCAGTGGCCGGGCACGCCGAGCGCGCCGCGCGTTCCCGCGACGTAGTCCACGGTGAAGGCCACGTTGCTCGACGATGGCGTGCCGAGATTCCGGCTTACGAACGGCGCGGCGCAGGCGTTGTCATCGAGCAGCGGATGGTCGAGGCGAAGTACCGACGTGCTGGTCGCTGCGGTCACGGTGAACGCATTGGGCGACGCGACCGGGGCGACCGCGACGTTGAACGACCGGCCGAGCGCCATCGGGACCGCCGTGTCCTGGTTGTCGATCGACCAGCTGCTGCCGAAGTACGACATCCCGATGCGCTGGTCGTGGAACTGCACGGGCGCGCCATCGGGAGTGTAGTTGTGGGTCACGAATGCGATCGCATTCGGCCGACCGTTCAACGCCGGGTGGTTCACCGTTGTGAAGCGGTCGTTGGTGTTCGAAAGCGTCGAGATGTGAAGGAAATTCGGCCGACCGTCGAGCGGAGCCATCACGCTGATGCGGCGCCCCGTCGACATCGCGCCCTGGTTCTCATGGAAAACCGAGTGCGCAAACGCTACCGGCGTGTAGACGCCCAGCGTGTTCGCGAGCTCTGCACCGTGCACGGCGTCGTGATGCGGCGTTACGATCAGGTTTTCGACCTCAGAGAGGTCAGGCAGCTCTACCAGGCGGGTCTCGCTGCCTGTCGTGTTGTCGATCCTCGTTTCGTGCGCGACGGTCAGGTCGCGATTGTGCTCGAACGCGCCGATGTCGACGGTACCGACGAGCCGCGCTTCGCCGTCCGCATCGAACGCGGGCAGCGTCACGTTGACGTCGGCGTTGCTGCCGGCGTTGCGCGCGGGTGACGTGACCGTCAAGCGTGGATCGCGCGTGCCCTGCAGCATCGGATCGGCCGTCACCGTGCCCGGACCGAACGAAAAGCTGTTGAAACCGTTCGCGAACACGAGGTTGTTGCGGTTGACGATCGTCGCGGGTCCGATCGAAAGTCCGCGATCGACGTTATAGGCAACGAGGTTGTTCGCCGCTCTGCCCGCGGTTCGGTCGCCGACGCCGTTGGCGCCCGGATAGATACGGATGCCGTTGGTCCCTCTAATCACCGAGTTGTTGTTGAGGAACACGTCGGCGTGCGAGGGCGTGATCGAGATGCCGTTTTCGAGCGAGCCGAAGGTCGCGTCGTCCTGCCCGACCACCGAGTTGTGTTCAATCGCGAGCGTGTGATCGCCGGTGCCGACGTCTTCGCGCACGAAGATGCCCGAGTCGAAGCCAAAGCCGCGCACCTGGTTCGCGATGACTTCCACCGAACCGGTATTGGTGCCCCGCACGTCGATGCCGTGCTCGAATCGCGCGTTGACGGCGCCACGAATGCGGTTCCGCCGCAGTTCGACTGCCCAGGTCCCGCCGCCAAGTCCAAACGCCCGGATACCGCAAGGCACGTCGGCGCCATCGCGCAGCTCTATCGTGTTGTCGAGCGCGCGGAACGAGGCAAGGTCGTTCACGAGGCCGTCAAAGAACTCGATCGGGCAGACGTTGGAAGTGGAGATGCCCGAGTACACGATGCGCAGGCGCTCAACCGTGTAGGTGCCGACGTTGGGGGCGGCGTGGTTGACGTAGACGCTGCCGTCGCGAAGCGTCAGGCCGCGAAGCGTGACGGTCATCGGCGCCGAGCCGTCGCCGAACGAACTTACGACGATTCCGCGTCCACTCGCGAAAGTCGCGTCGATCCCGGGTGCGGCTTCGAGCGTGACCGACTTGT
>JBKJTK010000475.1:0-6942 GCA_046590875.1 Chiayiivirga sp. | reverse complement strand
GGGTTCCAGGTCGCGGATCCGGGGAGTTATGTCGGTGCCTATCGCTACAACGTAAGCCAGGGCAGCGGCTGGGTGCCGGTGCCCGAAGTGCAACACTCGGTGGCCAGCAATTCCGCGATGCTCGTCGGACGCGCTTTCATTGGATCGGACGACGGTACCCTGCAGGAATACGAACCGGTGGCGCGGCGCGCACGCAATCTTGGCCACTCGGGCGAGCCCGTGGGGCGCGATCACTCGCAAGTCGTCGCCTTCCTCGACGAAATCTGGATGCTGGGCGGACGCTTGCCGGAGAACGCCGCCGTGTCTATCTACAATCCCGCCAGTGGTCTCTGGCGTCGCGGTCCGAGGATGAGCTTCCTGCGCGGTGGTTTCGCGGCCGCAGCGGTCGGGAATCGCATCGTCGTGGCGGGCGGCGAGATGCTCAGCACGACGCCATTCCAGGTTATTGACTCGGTCGAGGTCTACACCGCCGGCACCAGTGCCTGGACCCTGGGTCCGAACTTGCCGATCGGCCTGCACGGCGTGCCGGGCGTGTCCTGGCGCAATCGATTCTTCATTGTCGGCGGCTCGACTATCGGGGGATCCGCCGGCGCCGGCAGCAACAAGGTCTACGAACTGGAACTGCCGTAGGATGATCCAAACGGACCTTTTCTAAGGCGCAAAGCGCGACGCAGGCAGCCCCAGCCACTCCAGCGCGGTGCCGTGGTACATCCGCGCTTGCTCGTCCGGTGACAGATTCAATGCGGCGATACCGGCGCCGGGCACTTGCTCGCCGAGCGGGAACGGGTAGTCGGTGCCGAGCATCACCTGCGACGCGCCGACGGTATCGAGCAGATAGCGCAGCGCGCGATCGTCCGCGACCCAGGAATCGAAGTAGAGGCGCGGGAGGTATTCGCGCGGATTGCGGGGATTGTCGGTAGCGACCAGGTCCGGGCGCATCTTGAAGCCGTGCTCGATGCGCCCGATGGTGTAGGGGAAACTGCCGCCGCCGTGGGCCAGGCACACTTTCAGCCGCGGGAACCGCTCCAGCACGCCGCCAAAAATAAGCGAACATGCGGCGCGCGACTGCTCGGCCGGCATGCCGACCAGCCACGGTAGCCAGTATTTCGGCATCGACGGCGTGCCCATCATGTCCCAGGGATGCACCAGGATCGCTGCGCCAAGATCCTGCGCCGCCTCGAAGAACGGCGTGAGCTCCTCGGCATCGAGATTCCAGTCACCGATATGCGAACCGATCTGCACGCCCTGCAGGCCGAGCTGATCCATGCTGCGTTCCAGCTCCTGCACCGCTAGCCTTGGCGCCTGCATCGGCACCGTGCCGATTCCGGCGTAGTGGCGCGGACGCGCGCGGCAGGTCTCGGCCATGTGATCGTTCAGTGCCTGATGCAGCTCCAGTGCGTGATGCGGCTTAGCCCAGTAGCTGAACATCACCGGCACGGTGCTGATGACTTGCACTTGAACGTCGAACGACGCGTAGTCCGCGATGCGCTCGCGTGCATCCCAGGTCTTGGACCAGATTTCGCGAAAGAATTTACCGTCCTTGTAGATACGCGATCGCCCGTCGTCGCTGTGGTGGATCACCGGGAAACGGTTGTCGCCGTACTTGGCAGCGAGATCGGGCCAGTCGCGAGGGAGGTAATGGGCGTGGGTGTCGATCTTGAGCATCAGGGCGCTTTCCCGACCCGCAGTTTGGTTTTGGCCGTCGGCGCTTGGTCGCGCTCGTAGACGGAAAACAGGTCGCGCAGCGGATTGATCATGGCGCCGGCTCGGCGTAATTCGCCGGCGCCGGATTCAGATGGCCGCAGGTAGTGCACGTGCGCAGCTTGTGGCTGCGGTAGAAGCGCTCGAATACGACCGGGAAGTCGGTTTCGACGTCCTGCAGGGTGAACATTTCGGTGTAGAGCCGGGTGTTGCAGCGTTCGCAGAACCACATGAGTCCATCCTGCTCGTGCGGCTGACGTTTGCGTTCCACCACCAGACCGATCGAGTTGGCCGCGCGCTGGGGCGAGTGCGGCACGCCCGGCGGCAGGTAGAAGATCTCGCCGGCCTTGATCGGAATGTCGCGCACGCCGTCGCGGTCCTGCACCTTCAGCACCATCTCGCCTTCGAGCTGGTAGAAGAATTCCGGGCCTTCGTCGTAGTGGTAATCGGTGCGTTGGTTCGGACCGCCCACAACCATCACAATGAAATCGCCGTCGTAGATGCACTTGTTGCCGACCGGTGGCTTGAGCAAGTGGCGGTGCTCGTCGATCCAGCGCTGGAAGTTGATGGGTGGTGTGAGCATGTCGAGGGTCCCGGGCGACGGCTTCCTTGCTCGTCATTCCAGCGCAAGCTGGAATCCATCTTGATCTAAGCGATTGCGGCGAGACGCGAAGATCAAGATGGATCCCGGCTTTCGCCGGGATGACGGCTGATTTGAGTGGAGTTGTCGGATGAAATGGTGGCCACGCATTTGAGTTCGATTGCAATCGGCGTTGGCAGCGCGGTGATGCCTAGCGTGGTACGGCAGGGGGCCATCGCTGGATCGGGGAAGTGTTCGGCCCAGATGGCATTGTAGGTCTTGAAATCATGCGCCATGTCGGTGAGGTAAACGGTCACGTCGACCAGGTCTTCCCAGCGCGCGCCGGACGCTTCCAATACTGCACGCACATTGACGAACACCTGCCGCGTCTGCGCGGCGATGTCGTAGTGGCGCAGACGACCATCGGCGAAATACTCGTTGCCGGGAATGGCATTGGTGGCGGGGGTGCGCGGTCCGATGCCCGAGAGAAACAGCATATCTCCGACACGGCGCGCATGCGGGTAGGCGCCGACCGGCTTGGGCGCGGCATCGGTTTGCATGACCGCATCGCGCTGGCTCATGGTGCGGTCTGTCCGTCCCGAATGGTGTTGATTGCAGCCGAATAGGCCGCTTGCAAATCCTCGGGCGCGTCCACGCCGAAGCCCAGTTCGCGGATACGGCCGTCGAGCAGGCCATAGATCCAGCCGTGCACCGACAACGACTGGCCGCGCGCCCATGCGTCCTGCACCACCGTGGTCTGGCACACGTTGACGACTTGCTCGATCACGTTCAGTTCGCACAGTCGCGCGTGGCGAAGAGTTTCGAGATCGATTGCGGCGAGGATGTCCGCGTGCTTGTGCGCCACGTCGCCGACGTGACGCAGCCAGTTGTCGGCCAGTCCTACCCGGCTTCCAGAAAGTGCGGCATGCACGCCGGAGCATCCATAGTGGCCGCAGACGATGATGTGTTCGACACGCAGCCGGTCGACCGCGAACTGCATCACCGACAGTGCATTCAGATCCGCGTGCACGACGACGTTGGCGATATTGCGATGCACGAAGACTTCGCCCGGTGCGAGTCCCGTGACCTGGTTCGCCGGCACGCGCGAATCCGAGCAACCTATCCACAAGTACTTGGGCGCCTGCTGGCGTGAAAGCGATTTGAAGAACTCGGGGTCCTCGACTCGCATGCGCGCCGCCCAGGCCTTGTTCTTGTCCAGTAGTTCCTTGAGTTGCGACATGATTCAGTTCTTGGTTGCCTAGGTCAGGTCGATGCAGATGTTCTTGGGTTCGGTGAAGAAGCGCATCGCTTCCTGCCCGCCTTCGCGTCCAAGACCCGAGTGCTTTACGCCACCAAACGGGGTGCGCAGGTCGCGCATCAGCCAGGTGTTGATCCAGACGATACCGGATTCGATGCGCGCCGCGAGGCGGTGCGCGCGGTTGAGATCGCTGGTCCACAGCGACGCCGCCAGACCATAGGGTGTGGCATTCGCCAGTGCCAGCGCTTGCTCGTCATCGTCGAAGGCTTGCAACGTGACCACCGGGCCGAAAATCTCCTCGTTGTTGCTGCGGCATTCCGGACCCAATCCCTCGATCAGCGTTGGCGCGACGAACCAGCCGTCCTTGCAGCGACCAGCGATGCGCACCGGTTCGCCACCACAAAGAATGCGGCCGCCTTCAGCGCGCGCGGTCTCGATGCAGGCCAGCACCTTGTCATAGTGTGCTCGCGATGCCAGCGGGCCGAGGTTCGTGCCGGGATCGAGCGGGTCGCCAACCTTGAGCGCCCGTGCGCGTGCCACGAAGGCATCGCGGAACTCGTCGTAGTAACGCCGCTCGATGAGAATGCGCGAGCCGCAGAGGCAGATCTGTCCGCTGTTCTGAAACGCGCTGCGCACGATGGTACCCAGCAGTTTTCCGCGCGGCGCATCATTGAAGATCAGGGTCGGATTCTTGCCGCCCAGCTCCAGCGACGTCTTCTTCAATGCCGGCCCGCAATGCGCGGCAATGCTGCGACCGACCGCGGTGCTGCCGGTGAACGAGATCGCTTTAACACCGGGGTGCTCGACGATCGCTCGTCCGACGTTCGGGCCGTCGCCTTGCACAATGTTCAACACGCCCGCCGGGAATCCGATCTCGCGCGCCAGTTCACCCAACATCCAGGCGGTGAGCGGCGTGATCTCGCTTGGCTTGGTCACCACGGTATTGCCCGCCGCCAGGGCTGGCGCAATCTTCCACGTGAACAGATACAGCGGCAGATTCCATGGCGAAATGCAGCCGACCACGCCCAGCGGCAGGCGCAGGGTGTAGTTGAGGCCGGCTTCGCCGTGATGGGCCTCGCTGGCGAATTGCGTCGCCGCGGCGGCGAAGAAACGGAAGTTGGAAACCGCGCGTGGGATTTCGATCTCGCGCGCCAGTTTCAGCGGTTTACCGCCATCACGCGATTCGGCCTGGGCGAAATCCTCGATACGGGATTCGAGCGCGTCAGCGAGTTTGTTCAACCAGCGTGCGCGTTCCGAGGCGGGCAGGGCCGACCAGGCTGGAAACGCGGCCTGTGCTGCCGCCACCGCCGTTTCGACATCGTGTGAATCACCCGCCGCGCAACGGGCGTGCACCGCGCCGGTGGCCGGCTCTTGCACATCAAGCCAGCGCCCGGACCTCGGTTCGCGGGCGTTGCCGCCGATCAGATGCGTGAGGCGCGTTTCCATGTGACAAGCTTAACTCGCGGCCACCCACGATCGGGCTACGTCAGTTCAGGCAAACCACGCCGAGCGATCACGCGGCCCGTGACCATCGATGCGAAGAATCCAAACCCGAACGCCACGCCCACACTGACGACGAGGAAACCCGTGCCGTAGCTGGCATTCGAGTTTGGCGTCATTGGAGCGAATTGCCACATTGCGAAGCCAGTGGCTATGTAGGCGACGGAGTAAAGCAAGCCGCCTCTCACCGTCAAGTCGCCGATGGCGTCCACCGACACCGGTGTTTCGGCCGGTACGCGAAAAAATAGCGACGCCAGCAAGCCCACCACCAATCCGATCGCAGGCACCAGCAAGCCCATGATGAGGACGACCAAGCCGAGGAGGCTCGCCCACCAGCCCGCTAACACGTAGTGCGATCCTTGCCCGAGACCTGAGATCAGCAATGGCCACCCCAAGCAGATCACGATCAATTGCGCGAGCAACGACGGCAGCAACCGCAAGATCAGATTCATATCGACTGCATCCGCCCGCCATCCACTGCGAGGCTGACGCCGTTGATGTAGCCCGCAGCCGGGGATGCAAGAAAGGCGATCGCAGCGGCAATCTCGGAGGCGTCGGCGAAGCGCGCGGCCGGGACGCTTGCGAGCATGCCGCGCGCGATCTCGTCTTCGGACTTGCTCGCGGCCTCCGCGCGGTCGCGCAGGATCTGGTCGAGGCGCTGGGTGCGGGTGTAGCCCGGCAGTACGTTGTTGACCGTGATGCCGAAGCCGCCGAGCTCGCGCGACAGGGTCTTGGCCCAACTCGCCACCGCGCCGCGGATAGTGTTGGAGACGCCGAGGTTCGCGATCGGTTCCTTCACCGAGGTAGAGACCACGTTGACGATGCGGCCCCAATGCGCGGCGCGCATGCCCGGCAGCACGGCTTGCACGCAGGCCTGGCCCGCAAGCAAGTGCTGACGGAACGCTATCAGGAAGTCGTCTGCGCTCGCCGCGTTTGCTGGACCGCCGGGCGGACCGCCGCTGTTGTTGATCAGGATATGGAACGCATGTGCGCTTGCGGCGGCCTCGATCTTGCGCCGCAGGGTCTCGCCGTCCGCGGTGTCCGCGACAATCCAGGCATGCGTCTGTTCCGGTGCGACGTGAGGCAAGGATTCAGCTACCGCACGCAGTGCATCCTCGCGTCGTGCCAGCACCGTGATATTCGCGCCCAACGTGGCCAACTCCTGCGCCGCGGCGCGGCCGATGCCTTCGGAGCCCCCGCATACGAGCGCGTGCTTGCCGCGTAGATCGAGATCCATCGATTACTCCTTCGTGGGAGGACGTCGTGCCAGGCGCTCGCGCATCAGCGCGGCGACTTCGAGACGATCCTCGCCGCCATGCCGTTCCAGACCGTCGGCAGCGCCGATCACATTCGCAGCGGGATGATTCTGGTTGAGTTTGAACTTCAGCTCGATGCGCTCCGGCACAAGTTCGAAGCCGACGATGCCGCGCAGTTCGCTGCGGTTATCGCCGGCGCCCGGATCGAAGCGCCAGGACGAAGCCACGCTGCGTTCGTATTTCTGCGCCAGCTCGTCTACCAGCGCCGCGAGTTCGTCGACATCCTCGAACACTCGCATGTGACCGGTGATATGCGCCACGGCGTAGTTCCAGGTCGGTACCCGCGCCTCGGGATCGACATACCAGCTCGGCGAGATATAGGCGTGGGGTCCATGCACGATCAACAACGCGCGCTCGCCGTCCAGACCTTGCCACTGGGGATTGGGTCGTGCCCAGTGGCCGCGAAAATGCACGGTGGCATCGCAGCGCGAGTACAGCACCGGCAGATGGCTGGCGGTGGGGGCGCCGTCGCGCGTCGTCACGATCGTGGCGAAGGCATCACGCGCCACCAGGTGGTCGAGTTCGATCAGGTCGGATTCGGCAAACGCGCGCGGCATGTACATTTTCGGGCCGGCACTACTGCAACG
>JBKJTK010000034.1:0-9095 GCA_046590875.1 Chiayiivirga sp. | reverse complement strand
GGCGCGCTCGCGCGTGCTCGAATACCTCAATTTCGCCTCCAAGAAGCTGCCCGAGGGCCTGCGCAGTCCCGCCCCACAGCCACCCGCGCCGGCACCGGCACCGGAGGATCACGGCGGCCACGGCGAGCAACCCGCCTCGCCGCCGTCCGCCCCTGCCGCGGGCGGCGCTGGCGGTCATGACCAGCACGCGATGGAGCCCTGACATGCTGTCGCGACTGATCGAATGGTCGCTGCGCAACGTCTTCCTGGTGCTGGCGATGACCTTGGCCATCACCGCCGGCGGCATCTACGCGGTGATGAACACGCCACTGGATGCACTGCCGGACCTGTCCGACGTGCAAGTCATCGTGTTCACCGAAGTGCCGGGCCAGGCGCCGCAGGTGGTCGAAGACCAGGTCACCTACCCGCTCACCACTGCGATGCTGGCGGTACCGCGCTCCAAGGTCGTGCGCGGTTTCTCGTTTTTCGGCGCGTCGTTCGTCTACGTGATCTTCGAGGACGGCACCGACATTTACTGGGCACGCTCGCGCGTCCTCGAGTACCTCAACTTCGCGTCCAAGAAGCTGCCCGAGGGCGTGACGCCGACGCTCGGGCCGGATGCCACCGGTGTTGGCTGGGTTTACCAGTACGTACTCGAAGGCTCGCAGAAATCCCTCGATGAACTGCGTGCCGTCCAGGACTGGTATGTGCGCTACCAGCTGACCAAGGCGCCCGGCGTGGCCGAAGTCGCCAGCGTTGGCGGCTTCGTTCGCCAGTACTCGGTCACTGTCGATCCGGGCAAGCTGCGCCAGTACGGGGTGCCGCTCTTGCGCGTATCGGAGGTGATCGCGCAAAGCAATCGCGATGTGGGCGGCCGCATCATCGAAATGACCGAGACCGAGTACATGGTGCGCGGCCGTGGCTATCTTCGCGGCATCGAGGATATCGAGAATCTGGTACTCAAGTCCGAAGCCGGCACGCCCGTGCTGATCGGGGATATCGCCCGCGTCGAACTGGTCCCCGATGAACGCCGCGGCATCGCCGAACTGAACGGCGAAGGCGAGACCGTGGCCGGCATCGCCGTTGCGCGCTACGGCGAGAACGCGTTGGCGGTCATCCATGGGCTTGAGCAAAAGATCATCGAAATCCAGGCGGGCCTGCCCGCGGGCATGACGCTGCGCGCCGTCTACGATCGCTCGGACCTGATCCACCGCGCCATTGCCACCCTGCGCACCGCGTTGATCGAGGAAGCCCTCATCATGGCGCTGATCTTCGTGATCTTCCTGTTCCACGCCCGCAGTGCGCTCGTCGTCATCGTGATGGTGCCGATCGGCGTGCTGATCGCCTTCATCGCGATGTGGGCGCTAGGCATGAACTCCAACATCATGAGCCTGGGTGGCATTGCGATCGCCCTCGTCGCCATGGACGATGCGGCCGTCGTCATGATCGAGAACGCCCACAAGCACATCGAGCGCGATGACGGCAGCCGCTCGCGGCTGCAGATGATCATTGAGGCCTGTCGCGAAGTTGGGCCGTCACTTTTCTTCGGCCTGTTGATCATCGTCGTGTCTTTCCTGCCGGTGTTCGCGCTGGAGGCGCAGGAGGGGCGACTGTTCCGACCGCTCGCCTTTACCAAGACCTTCGCCATGGCGGGTGGCGCGCTGCTCTCGGTCACCCTGGTGCCGGTGCTGATACTGCTGTTCGTGCGCGGCAAGATCCTCCCCGAGAAAAAGAACCCCGTGAACCGGTTCCTGATCACCTTGTACCGGCCGGTGATCGCGGTCGTACTGAAGTACAAGCGCACGACCCTCGTCGCGGCGGTCCTGGTTTTGCTGCTCACCTTCTGGCCGGCGTCGCAGCTGGGCAGCGAGTTCATGCCGACCCTCAACGAGGGCACCCTGCTGTATATGCCGGCCTCGCTACCGGGCATGTCGCCAACCAAGGCGGCCGAACTGCTGCAACAGCAGAACCGCATCATCAAGCGATTCCCTGAGGTCGAGTCGGTGTTTGGCAAGGCCGGACGTGCGCTGACCGCGACAGATCCGGCGCCGCTGGAAATGTTCGAGACGGTCATCAACCTCAAACCCGAAGATCAATGGCGCGACGGAATGACCGTGGACACGCTGATCGCAGAGATGGATCAGGCGCTGCAGTTCCCGGGCGTGGCCAACGCGTGGACGATGCCGATCAAGGCGCGCATCGACATGCTGGCCACCGGCATCCGAACGCCCATCGGCATCAAGGTGTTCGGCGCCGACCTGGTCGAGATGGAACGCCTCGCCAGGCAGATCGAGAGCGCAGTCCGCACCGTGCCGGGCACCACCAGCGCCTACGCCGAGCGCCTGACCGGCGGCTATTACCTGGATGTCGAACCCGACCTGCGCCAACTGGCGCGCTACGGCCTGACCGTGGGCGAGGTGCAAGACGTGATCGCAGTGGCGCTGGGTGGGGAAATGGTGACCACCACGGTAGAGGGCCGCGAGCGCTTCAGTGTGATCGTGCGCTACCCGCGCGAATTGCGTGCTGATCCGCAGCGCATCGCCCAACACGTCCTCGTGTCGACCATGGACGGCGCGCAGGTGCCGCTGGGTGAACTGGCCAACGTGGCAATACGCAAGGGCGCACCCTCGATCCGCACCGAAAACGCGCTGCTGTCGGCGTACATCTATGTGGACACCCGCAACAGCGATCTGGGCGCGTATGTACGCGAGGCGCAGGAAGCCGTCGCCAAGTCGGTCAAGTTCCCGCCGGGCTACTACGTGACATGGAGTGGTCAATACGAGTACATGCAACGTGCCATAGCTAAAATGAAGATCGTCGTGCCAGTTACGCTGGCGCTGATCTTCCTGCTGCTCTACCTCAACTTCCGGCGCGTTACTGAATCACTGATCGTGATGCTGTCGGTGCCGTTTGCCCTGGTCGGCGGCGTTTGGCTGATGTGGGCGCTGGGCTACAACCTCAGCGTCGCCGTGGCTGTCGGCTTCATCGCGCTCGCCGGCGTCGCCGCCGAGATCGGCGTGGTCATGCTGGTCTATCTCAACCTTGCACTCGAGGCACTCGCGGAAAAGCGCAGGGCGGAGGGGAAAGGCCTGAGCCTGGACGATCTTCATGCCGCCATCGTCGAAGGCGCGGTGGAGCGCCTCCGGCCGCAGATGATGACGGCGGTCGCGATCATGGTGGGGCTGATGCCGATCATGTGGAGCACCGGTACCGGGTCAGAAGTGATGCGCCGCATCGCCGCACCGATGGTCGGCGGCATGGTGTCGTCGACCGTTCTCACGCTGGTGGTAATTCCGGTGATCTACGCGCTGGTCAAACGCCGTCAACTCGCACGAATCGGCGTGCCTGCGCGAGCGCCGTAATTCTGCAGCGTCACCTGTCCGATCGGCACGATGGCCCCGTCCGCGCACCAGTGCCCCGGCCGGGCGTCCAACGCCGATCGAACCGCCCCCCGCTTTGACCTGGATCAAGTTGCTCCGGGGGGTGTGGCCATAATCTTGGGTTACAGCAGCAGGTTTTGGCCGCGCGATGATGCGGCCGAGGGGTCAGCGGTTGGTCACTGGAGGCGGCAGCCAATGGCGCAGGCGCGGATCCGACGCATCTGGGGATGGTGGCGCAAGCCCAGCGCCAACTGGGCGCTCGGTACGTTGCTGTTTGCCGGGTTCGCGATCGGGATCGGATTCGCGGCCAGCTTCAACTCCTTCGTCGCCTCCACCAGCACCATGGAGTTCTGCGTGTCGTGCCACGAGATGCGCGCGTTCGTGTACGCCGAGTATCGGGAGAGTGCGCATTTCACCAGCCGCAGCGGCCTGCGTCCGGAGTGCTCCGACTGTCACGTGCCGAAGGCCTGGGGCCCGAAGATGTGGCGCAAGATCCAGGCGACCTTCAAGGAAGTGCCCAACCACCTGCTGGGCAAGATCGACACGCCCGAGAAGTTCGAGGCGCATCGCCTGGCGATGGCGCAATCGGTCTGGGCCACGATGAAATCCAACGACTCGCGCGAATGTCGTGGCTGCCACAACCGCGACGCCATGGCGCTCGACGAGCAAAAGCCCCGCGCGCGCGCGCAGCACGAGGACGCCGTGCGCACCGGCGAGACCTGCATCGATTGCCACAAGGGCATCGCCCACCACAAGCCCGACCTGCCGGAAGACGAGAAGCCCGCGCAGGAAGAAGTCTTCAGTCTGTAACCGGAGAACGTCATGCGTGCAGCACACCGATCGGCCCAACCGCAGCATCCGCGAGGCGCGGCCCTGCCGCGAGCGGCTGCCGGAGCACTCGCAGTCATGCTCGGTGTATTCGGCGGCGCGCGCGCGCAGGCGGTCGACTGGAGCGGCGTCGACGCGGTGAAAGTAGAGCTGTTCTACCCCGGTCAGGCCTCGTGGGAATGGGCGTTGACCGAGAAGGATCACAGCGGCGCGCCGAAATTCCGTGCGGGCAAGAACTGCCGAAGCTGCCACGACGGCGAGCAGAAGGACATGGGCCAGCGCATCGTCAGCGGCGAGAAGCTCGAGCCAAAACCCATTGCGGGCAAACCGGGCAGCACCACGATCGAGGTGCGCACCGCGCACGACGGCACGCGCCTGTACTTCCAGCTGCGCTGGAAACCCGCGCCGCCCAGTGGCTTCAGGCTCGATCCCGAGACTGCCGCGCACGTGACCGTGATGATGAGTGACGGCGGGGTCAAGGAAGTGGCCCGCGCCGGCTGCTGGGCTGCCTGCCACGACGATGTGATCGGCATGGCCAGCGCGCCGACGGATGCGAAGATCAGCAAGTACCTCGGCGCCTCGCGCGTCAAGCTCGCGCGCAGCGGTGGCGGCGAGAACTACAGACCGTCGGCCGAACTCGACAAGTGGGTGCAGCAAGGCGCGTTCCTCGAGTACTGGCAGGCGAAGCTCAATCCGGGACAACCGGCGCAAGCGGCCAGCGGCTACGTCCTTGATCGCCGCCACGAGCACAACCCGGTGGCGAGCAGCGCAAGCGCAACGTTCCAGGATGGCTGGTGGACGGTCGAGCTCAGCCGCGCGCTGGCAGTCACCGGGCCGACGCAGAAAGCGCTGGCACCGGGCAAGACCTACACCGTCGGGATTGCCTTGCACGACGACTTCACCAACCGCCGCCATCACTACGTGTCGCTCGAACGCACGCTGGCGCTCGACGCCGGGAGCGCGGATTTCGTGGCGATGAAGCACTGAGTCCAGACGCCATCGTCATCGCAAACCGATCGGAGAACGAGATGCGAACCTCGAATCGACGCCGCTGGCCCCTGGTGTTGATGCTGCTGGCACTCCTGGTGCTGCTGGCGAGCGCCGTGCTGGCACTCTCGCCGGTGCGCGCCAAAGCACCCCCCGAGGTCACGGCAGCGCTGCCCGCCGAAGCACCCTCCGAGGTCGCGGATGCGGCGCCCGCCGGAGCAGCGCCCGCCGCGACCGAAGCGGTACGCGTCTGCACCAAGTGCCATGACGAGTCCGAAGCGTTTCCTGTGCTGTCGATCCTGAAGACCAGGCACGCCGTGGTTGCGGACCCGCGCACGCCATTCGCAGAAGAGGCCTGCATCACCTGTCATGGCCGCAGCGAGGCGCACGTGCGCAAGTCCGGCAGCGGCGAGCGCGCCGCGACCGATGTCGTTTTCGACGATGACAGCGCCACACCTGTGGCCGAGCGCAACGCGGTGTGCCTGGACTGCCATGAGTCCGGCCTGCGCATGCACTGGCAAGGCAGCCAGCACGAGGCCGAGGGCGTCGCGTGCACGTCCTGTCACGACATCCACACCAGCCAGGACGCGGTCCTGGCGAAGAAAACGCAGGCCGACACCTGCTTCGGCTGCCATCGCAACAAGCGCGCGGAAATGCTGCGGCCGTCGTCGCACCCGATCCGAGAGGGCGAGATGACGTGCAGTGGCTGCCACGCCCCGCACGGCTCCACCGGGCCGAAGCTGCTCGCACGCGAGACCGTCAACGAGACTTGCTACACCTGCCACGCCGAGAAACGCGGCCCATTCCTGTGGGAGCACGCGCCAGTACGCGAGGACTGCACGAACTGCCACAAGCCGCATGGATCGGTGCACGCGAACTTGCTGAAAACGCGCGTGCCGTGGCTGTGCCAGCAATGCCATCTCGCGCCGCAGCACCCCAGCACCGCCTACAGCGGCACCGGGTTGCCAGGTGCGACGCGACCCTCGGGGGCGCAACAACTGCTCGGCAAAAGCTGCCTGAATTGCCATTCACAGGTGCACGGGTCGAACCATCCGTCTGGCCCGCGCAAGACGCGCTGACACGCCACTGCTCAACGAGCGAGGTGCCCTCAATGAAAGCCCAATTGCGCCCGAACCGCCCACCGCCGAGTCGCCGAGTTCTCTGCGTTGCGCTCGCTGCCGGTCTCGCCAGCGGCGCGCTGTCGGCGCAAGACGACCCGTTCTCGCTCGAAGACGAACCGGTCGCCGAGCAGCAGAAGCCCGAGCAGCTCGAAGCCGAGCG
Source organism: Chiayiivirga sp. (assembly GCA_046590875.1). Taxonomy (GTDB): domain Bacteria; phylum Pseudomonadota; class Gammaproteobacteria; order Xanthomonadales; family Xanthomonadaceae; genus JALCLA01. The sequence continues at coordinate 2,640 of JBKJTK010000034.1, read as the reverse complement.
CAAGGAACTCACCGAGACGCGCAACTGGGTCGAAATCGGCGCAGGCTGGGTCAGCGACGACGCGTTCAGGTTCGGCCGCTACAACGGCCTGGAGCGTCAGGGCGGGTACGGTGTGCTGAACTTCGAGGTCGGCCAGCGCGGCGCCTGGGACGGAAACGATGCCGGCTACTGGCGCTTTACCGGCTCCGACCTCGGCCTGGATACGCGCGAGATCCGTTTCGACGGCGGCGTGCAAGGCGCCTGGCGCGTGCGGGTCGGCTACGACGAGTTGCCGACGCGCCGCGGCGACAGCGCGCAGACCATCTTCACGAATCCCGGCAGCAACACCCTGACCCTGCCCTCGGGATGGGTTCCCGGCCAGAACACGGCCACCATGACGCAGTTGACCGGCTCGCTGCGCGACGTCGACATCGAACATCTGCGCCGCATCTTTGACCTGGCCTTCGACCGCACGCTGCGCCAGACGTGGGAGTTCAGCACGGCGTATCGCCACGAGACCAAGGATGGAAACAAGACTCTCGGCGGAGTGATCGGCAACAGCGGGGGCAATCCGCGTGCGGTGCTGCTGCCCGAGCCGGTCGACTACCGCACCGACCAGATCGACGCGGTGCTGCGCTGGGGCGACAAGCGCCGGCAGTTCCAGGCCGGCTACTATGTGTCGCTGTTCTACAACGACAACGATGCGCTGACCTGGCAAAACCCCTACGCGGCGATCACTGGCTGGAACACAGCGGCGGGCTTCACCAACGGGCAGGGCAGCTTGGCGCTGTCGCCGGACAACCAGTTCCATCAATTGAGCGTCGCCGGCGGATGGAACGTCTCCGATCGCACCCGCCTGACCGGCGATGCCGCCATCGGCCGCATGCTGCAGAACGAACGCTTTCTGCCTTACACCATCAACCCGGCACTCGACGCGAGCATCACGCAACCGCTGCCGCGCGACTCGCTCGACGGCCGCATCGACACCACCGTGGTGAATCTGCGTCTGTCCTCGCGTCCGACCACGCGCTGGTTCTGGAACGCGGGATTACGTTACGACGACCGCGACAACCAGACCCCACGCGACGAATACGTCTACATCGGCGGCGACTCGCAGACCCAGCAAACCGGCGCGACCAGCAGCTTCCGGCGCTATAACGAGCCTTACAGCTACCGCGAGGAGAAGTGGCGCGTCGACTCGGGATATCAGCTTGCGGACCGGCTCGACCTCAACGCCTCCGCCGAACACCGCGGCATCGAGCGCACCTACTCCGAGCGCGAGGAGGCCGACGAGAACACGTTCACGCTCGGACTGCGCAGCGACTTCTCCGACCACATCGCCGGCGGGCTGCGCCTGACCCGCGCCGACCGCAGCGGCTCGACCTACATCGGCAACGAGCCGTTCCTGTCGGGCTACGCGCCCGGGTACACCGGTACCGTACCCGGCAGCTTCGAGAACCTGCCGTTGTTGCGCAAGTTCCATCTCGCTGATCGCGAGCGCGATCAGGCGACGCTCTACCTCTCGCTGACACCGCACGAAGCGTGGTCGATCGGACTCAACGCCAACTACCTGGAAGACGACTACGACCGCTCCGAGCTAGGGCTTGTGCACAGCCGCATGCACGATTACACCGTCGACCTCGCCTGGGTGCCGGCGGCAACCTGGTCCGCGTATGGCTTCTACACCTACGAGAAGCTCGCCTCCGACCAGGACGGCCAGAGTGTCCGCGGCGCGACGCGGCTCATCGACGCCGCCGACCCCGCACGCTCGTGGTTCGCCGATCATCGCGATCGCGTCAGCACCTGGGGCACGGGCCTGACCCACGAGGCGATCGAGGACCGCCTCGACATCGGCGCAGACTATGTGCGTTCGCATTCGACGAGCGACGTGTTCGTGAGCACCGGTACCGCGCTGACGGCCAGGGCGCTGCCGCAGGACACGACGCGACTGCAGGCACTCACCTTGTACGCGCGCTACCAGTGGCGCAAGGACGTCGCTGTCACCTTCGGCTACCACCTGGAGGACTACGAGTCCACCGACTGGGCGATCGACGGCATCGAGGCCAACCAGCTTGCAAACATTATCCTGCTCGGCGAGGACAGCCCCGACTACCGCGTCAACGTGGTGAGCGTGAGCTTCGCCTTCTCATTTTGACGCCACCACAGGGCCAGGCACGCGCGATTTTCCGCTCAACGAGCGGCAGGTCGGTTGTCGCGGTCGGCGCTCGACGCGTCGCACGTTGCGTTACCATCGGGCGCTACGAGGCACGAGGAGGACGCGCGTGGCACCCAGTGATCGCGCCGCGACCAGCGCCACGCATTTGTTGGTCGTGGAAGATGACGCCGAAGTCGCAGTCTTGTTGCGGCGCTATTTCGAAGGCCAAAATTTTCGAGTCAGCATCGCAGGAGACGGTGACGCGATGCGCGCCGCGTTGGGTGGCGATCCGGTCGATCTTGTGCTGCTCGACCTGGGCCTGCCCGGCGAGGATGGACTGCAGCTGACCCGCTACTTGCAGACGCATTGGCGCGGACCGGTGATCATCGTGACCGGGCGCGGCGACGCGGTCGACCGCGTCGTCGGTCTGGAACTGGGCGCCGATGACTACGTGACCAAGCCCTTTGACCTGCGCGAACTGCTCGCGCGCGTGCGCAGCGTGCTGC
>JBKJTK010000050.1:0-3973 GCA_046590875.1 Chiayiivirga sp. | reverse complement strand
CGGCGAACGCGCGCGTCTGGCGCTGGCCCTGATCGCGTGGCGACGTCCCAACGTGCTGCTGCTCGACGAACCTACCAACCATCTCGATCTCGACATGCGCGAGGCCCTGGCCGAAGCGCTGAGCGACTTCCCGGGCGCGATCGTGCTGGTCTCGCATGATCGGCATCTGATCGGACTGGTCTGCGACACCTACTGGCGCGTGGCCAATGGCGAGGTCGCGGAGTTCGATGGCGATCTCGACGCTTACGCGGTGTGGTTGCGCTCGCGCGGCTCGGAACCGAAATCCGCCGCCGGCGCGGACGCGGCGAAAGCCCCGGCCAAGGCGCCGGCCGCGAAGCCCGCAGCGCCGCGCGATACGCCGGCGCAACGCAAGTTGCGCAACCGCGTGCAACAGGTCGAGACGCGGCTAGCGGAATTGCAGACCGAGATTGCGGCCATCGAGATCCGGCTCGCCGATCCTCAGGTTTACGCGAATGGCAGTTTGGAAGGCGTGCGCCTGGGTCAGAAACAAACCGAGTTGCAACGCGAGCACGGATCGCTCGAAGCCGAGTGGTTGCAGCTCTACGACACGCTGCAAACCGCGTATTGAGATCGTTTCACGGCAGACGCGACTTGCGCTTGTACGGTGGTTTCGCTGGTTTCGCTGGTTTCACTGGCGTCGCCGGTTTCGCCAACGCTTCTGCATCCTCTGCATGCGCTTTGCTCGCGATCAGCGGTATGCAGACGATGAACAACTCCGCGACGAACTTGGCCGCGCAGTAACCCAGCGCCCACAAGCCCACGCCGCCCACGGCGGATTCCAGCGCAGTGCCGACCCATGCGATGCCTGTGAGCAGCAGCCAGCCGGCCGGAAGGATCATCAGCAACAGCACGATCATTATTCTTTCGCTGGGCATGCCGCCGCGCCGCTTCACCGCCGCGACAATGCGTTCCCCGATCAACTTGATCGCGATCACGGTGCCGAAGAACGGCACGGCGAACGGGATGCCGCCCAAGAACAGCGTTAGCCAGCGCGCTGCGCCGTGGAACCCCGGCGTGCTCAGGAAGGTGCCGCCATGACGACGGAAGTGCGCGGCGTCCTGCAAGGCATCGACGGCCGCGCCGACGAGAGTGATCAGAAGCGGCCACTTGAGGGTGGAGCTGGCGAGGAAAGCGAGCGGATCGCGCAGCGCGCGTCCCATTTCCTCGATTGAAGGGATGATGCCGAAGAAGACGAAGGAATAGACGCCGCCGAGCCAGACCAGGGCGAAGGCGAGCGTGCCGAGGCGTTCGCGCAACCCCATCGGGTTCTTCTCCCGTGCGTCCTCCGGGACCAGGCGCGACTGCAACCAGGCGATGCCGATCAACAACGCTGCTTCCAACGCCACCAGGACCACCAGCTCGAACGGCGTCATGCGCCCGCTGGTCACCAGCCAGACCACGACACCGTTCGCGCTCAGGGTCGTCGCTATCTGGAAGGCCAGGCCCCAGGGCGAGGTCAGCGGATAGCGCGCCATCAGCTGCTTCCACTTGCCCAGGGATTGCCGTTTCGCGGCTTCGGAGGCGGGCAAGTGCGAGGTGTCGTTGCTTGGGCTCATGCGATGTAGATCAAAGCCGAAAGGGTGACAGTCGAACACGACTTGAATTCGGGGCCGACGCCCCCACAATGCCGCAGGGCCGATGTTGGCCGATCCTTGCGAAGACCGCCATGCCCATCTATGTCTTTGAATGCGGCAGCTGCGGACACAGCTTCGACCGCCTGCAACGGTTGTCTGATGCCGATCCGATCGACTGCCCGGATTGCGGCGCGGCGCAGCTCCGCCGCCAACTCACCGCGCCGCAGTTCCGCCTTGCCGGGGCGGGGTGGTACGAAACAGACTTCAAGAAAGACGGCGACACGAAACGCAATCTGGTCGACAAGGTCGATGCACCGAGCGTCGACGGCAAGGCCGAATCGAAATCCGACGTCAAACCCGAAACCAAGTCCGACGCGAAGCCCGTCACGAAGCCTGAGGCGAAGCCCGAGTCCAAACCGGCTGCTCCGGCCGCGAGCCCCGGCGGCGCTGCCGCCGCAAGCTGAAGCACGCCACCGTCACGAAGACGGCAGTTTCCGACGCCCTCACGATGTTTGGCGGCGACTCGCTCGCGCCGCGTTCGTCGCGGCAGTAGAAGCTTCCGGCCGACGCTGAATCGCGTGAGATGTTCCTGCGCGAGGGTCGCGCGGCTGCGATCGAGAATGTCTGGACGATCAAATTCCGGCCCGGGCGCACGTTTGACTACGAACTGCGGCGAGCACGCCCCGCTGCCGCCAGCACAATGGGGCCAATAAGGAGCGCTTGCTGTACCCGCGGTGACGTTAGCTTAAGCTTACGAGCCGGATGAGGAACCGCTCCTTCCCCCATGCGGGGGAAGGAGCAAAGCAAAGCAGCTTGCTTCCCTTTAGTAACCCGCGCTACCAAACCGTCCGCGACAACCGCGATCAACCCACAGCCCTTCGCGGCGGTCGTAGCCCCAGGTACGGCCTTCGATGCAGGCGGTCCGGGACGATTGCTCCAGCAGATAGGGCTGGCCGGCGTTCGCGTCCCAGGCGCACGTGGTGTAGCGGCCATCGTTCGAGGCGCAGGTCACACTGTACTGAGTGCCGCCACCGCCAGCTGCTGCGTCCGCGAAGCGTCCGCGGCAGCCGCCACTCACCCAGACCATCCCGCGGCGACTGCCCCAGGTACGGCCCTCAAGACATTCATTGCGCGAGGTCTGCTGGATCAGCACCGTGCGACCACGGAAATCGGTACGACACTCCGTGTAGCGATTGTCGCGACTTTCGCAGATGATCTGCCGCCCGCCCACGCCCGGCGGCGGCGAGTTGTAGCGGTCATCCTCGACGAACTCGGCGCGGCAGCCGTTGCGGACCCAGACCAGGCCCGGGCGCGAGCCGAAGTTGGTTCCTTCGGTGCAACGCGTGGATGAAAGCTGGCGCAACACCATGGCGGCCCCGCGGAACTGGGTCTGACACTCGATATAGCGGTTGTCGCGGCTCTCGCAGCGCACAATCGGCGCCCCGGGGCCGGTTCCCGGCCCGGGAGTCCAGCCGCCGCCCCCGCCGCCGAGCGACTTGGCGATGTCCTGCTTGATCTGGCTGAAGCGCCAGCCGGAACCAATCTGGTCGAGATAAAACTCGAGCTGATCGTCGGGAATGCGGCTGCCGCGCGATTGATCGGCGTATTCCTTTTCGATGACGCGGATTTGGTCGGGCACCGCCAGCACCGATAGATCCTCGGGCGCATAAGCTTTCGCTTGTGCGGAGACCTCGGCGGTTAGGCCCAGGCCCAGGGCCATAAGGATCAAGCTCAACATCGGACTCAATAGCCATTTCGACATGACGCGCCCTCCAGCAGCGACCGCCACCGGCGGCGGTCTGATGGCGCCAAAGGTACCACCTGCATCTGAATGGGATGTGTCGCGACTCGAGCGCGGCTCCGGCGCCGGTTTGCCGCCACGCCGGCCGGGCTCTACCATTTGCGCCCCGTCAGGCGGTGCGACTGCCTGACATCAGCCATTCCTGCGTTGGCGGCGACTTTCAGTCAGCGCGGCGTTGCGCCTTCCGGAGCATTCATGCGTACCCACTTCTGTGGCCTCGTTTCCGAGGCTTTGCTTGGACAGACCGTCACCTTGTGCGGCTGGGCGGACGTCGCCCGCAACCTCGGCGGTCTGTGTTTCATCGATCTTCGTGACCACGAGGGCATCGTGCAGGTGCTAGTGGAGCCGGAGCCGGCCGATGTGTTCAAGGTCGCCGCGCACGTCGGCTACGAGGATGTGCTGCGCATCACCGGCGTGGTGCGTGCGCGGCATGCGGTCAACGACAAGCTCGTCACCGGGCGGATCGAGATCGTCGCCACCAGCATCGAACTGCTCAACAAGGCGCAGCCGTTGCCGTTCCACTCACACGAAAACGCGAACGAGGAAATCCGTCTCAAGTACCGCTATCTCGATCTGC
>JBKJTK010000049.1:0-7578 GCA_046590875.1 Chiayiivirga sp. | reverse complement strand
CCACAGGAACCGTGCGACTGCATCGCGTGCTCCGCGCGCCCCAGGAGCGGGTCTATCGGGCGTTCCTGGATGCCGGCGCCATGGCGAAGTGGCTTCCGCCCTATGGATTCACGTGCGCCGTCCACCACCTGGATGCCAGGGTCGGTGGAACTTTCAGGATGTCGTTCACGAATTTCAATACAGGGAACGGTCACTCTTTCGGAGGTGAGTATCTCGAACTCGTTCCCAACGAGCGAATGCGCTACACGGATAGGTTCGACGACCCCAATTTGCCTGGAGAAATGCAGGTGACGGTCGCCCTGACGAAGGTGTCCAGCGGCACTGAGATCAATATCGTCCAAGCGGGAGTGCCTGAGATCATTCCGCTCGAGATGTGCTACCTCGGTTGGCAGGAGTCTCTTGCACAACTAGCCACACTCGTTGAACCCGAGATTCCCGGATAAACGGGTTCGGCCCAATAGCTCGTCAGGCGACACAGGAGAGTACGTTGTGCCGAGATGGATTTTCGCGCTGATTCAGTTCATTCCACTTTCGCTCTTTGCGACTTATGCGTTCTGGAACGGCGCTCCAGACGAGCATCGCTGGGAGATCGCATTCAAATTGGCATCCCTTGCCGCACTGATCCAATTGCTCATCATCCTGCCGCAGTCTCGGCCTGCGAACCGCTTGGTACTCGCGGCCAACTTCTATTTGCTCCTGGGTGGCTTGGCTTTCCTCACCCATCAATGGTGGTACCTGAGGCTATACGACGAGCTGCGTGAGTCTGCAATTTTCGTTCTCATGCTGGTGGTCGGTACGGTCACAACGCTTGTGAGTCGCGCGGGCTACATCGGCGCTATCCATTCCTCCAGGCGTTTTGTTATCCGCGCTTCCGTTGCCTTGTTGCTCGCGACTACTCTGGCGCTCGTCCTCTCGGTGCTCTTTCGCGGCGATCGATACCTCGCGGCAGTCTGGCCCATTGTTGGGCTCGCAGTACTTCAGCGGTTCCTGGTGCACCGCGCTACGGCTCTGTCATCGGTTGCGGCACCTGACAATTCCTTCAAGCTGAACCCGCTTCGCGACGTGGCTTAACCACTTCCAGCATTTTTTTGCGTCCTTGGCTGTTGTTTTTTTCATAGCACCCTTGGCGTAAGCGGCTTCTGTCGCCAGGTCCGACGCGCTGCTCGCGGCAGCCACACTCGTACCGTCGCAGGATCTGCGATCTCCACCGGTTATCCACAGACTTGTCTGCAACGCTTGTCTGCTGGTCTCCGTATGATGCCCAAGCTCGTCTCCTCCGATTTATCTGACCGGAATTCCATGGCCGTCGTTTTCCCCGGGCGCAAGTCCGAGCGCCCTGAACTACGTCCCGACGCGCTGCGCATTCCGCCGCATTCGGTCGAAGCCGAGCAGGCCGTGCTGGGTGGCCTGATGCTGCTGGCCGAGGCTTGGGACAAGATCGCCGATCGGCTGCGCGAGGAAGACTTCTATCGCCGCGATCACCAGTTGATCTTCCGCGCCATCGGCGAACTGGCGCAGGCGAGCAAACCTTGCGATGCGGTGACGCTGGGCGAGTGGTTCGAGTCGCAGGGCCATGCCGAGCAGGTTGGCGGCAGCGGTTATGTGCTGGAACTGGCCAGCACCACGCCGAGCGCGGCCAATATCACGGCCTACGCGGACATCGTGCGCGAAAAATCGATCCTGCGACAGTTGATCGACGTCGGCACCAATATCGCCAACGATGGATTCCAACCGGAGGGTCGCAGCAGCCGCGAAGTGCTGGAAATCGCCGAGCAAAGCGTGTTTCGTATTGCCGAGGCCGGCATGCGCGGACGCCAGGGTTTTGTCGCGATGCGCGGCGCGGTGAAGGATGCGTTCCGCATCCTGCAGGAACGTTACGAGAGCAAGGGCGCGGTCACCGGACTGCCGACCGGCTTCACCGAATTCGACAATCTGACCGCCGGCTTGCAGCCCTCGGATCTGATCATCCTGGCCGCGCGTCCGGCGATGGGCAAATGCCTGGCCGCAAACTCGGAAATCGTCCTCGCCGACGGCTCGGTCGCCACCATCGAACAGATCTGCAAGGCGCGCGACGGCTACATCGGTACCTTGGGCGACGACTACCGACTATCCACGGCCCAGCCTTCGGATTTCGTCGATGACGGCATAAAGCCTACGTTTGAGGTCACCACGCGCCTGGGTCGTCGGGTCGAGACCACGGCGCCGCATCCGTTCCTGACGCTGGAAGGCTGGAAGCCGCTATTGGAACTGCGCGAAGGCGACTACGTCGCGGTGCCTCGCCGTCTGCCCGTGTTCGGCGACCAGCCGATGCGCGAATGTGAGATCAGTCTGCTCGCCTACTTGATTGGCGACGGCGGTCTGACCGGGAGTGCACCGCAATTCACCAACAGCAATCCCGACATCACCGCCGATTTCAATGCAGCGGTAAAGGATTTCGGCGGCGTGGTCTCCCGGCCGATCGAGAAGCGTTTGGGATTCGCGCCGTCTTGGCGAGTCGCGGCCGATACCGATGCGGTCGCCGGCCGGCGCGCCGCGTTCTCCCAGGCGCTGGCGGAACGCATCGCAGTTTCGTGCCATAGCGCGACGAGCTTGGCCGCTGAATTGCGCGTCAGCACGGCGACGGTATCGCATTGGCGGCACGGGCGCACCGCACCGGACGCACCGATGCTCGAGCGCCTGTGCCAGGTGCTGGAGGTTGAGCCCGAGGCACTGGGGTTGGTTGCTGGACAATCGGCACGCCGCAATGTCGCCAATCCGCTGACGCTGTGGTTGCGCGGACTGGGCTTGATGGGGCAGAGCGCACATCACAAGTTCGTGCCGGCGCCGGTGTTCCGGCTGCCGCGCGTGCTGTTGGCGCATTTTCTCAACCGGCTGTTCGCGACCGATGGCTGGGCGACGGTGCTGGCCAGCGGGCAAGCACAGCTTGGCTACGCCAGTGTTTCCGAACGCCTGGTGCGGCAGGTGCAGCACCTGCTACTGCGATTCGGTGTCGTTGCCAAGCTGCGCCAACGCTGGGTCAGATATCGGGAAACGCGCCGTTGCTCCTGGCAACTCGATATCACCGATGCCCAGTCGATCCGCAGACTCATCGCCGAAATCGGCATCCACGGCAAGCAGGCCGCGCTGGACGCGGTCGGACAAGCTTTGGCTGAACGTCGACCGCACAGCAACGTCGATGCCATCCCGGCTGCCATTTGGGTCCGGATTGCGCGTGCCAAGGGCGCCATGTCCTGGGCCGAATTGGCCCGACGCTGTGGCCACGCCGATTCCAACAGCCACGTCGGCAAACGCGGCGTATCGCGCGATCGTCTTGCGCGCATTGCAATGGTGCTGCAGGACCCGGAACTGGCCGCCTTGTCGGGAAGCGATGTGATCTGGGACCGCATCGAGTCGATCGTCGCCACCGGCGCGCAGCAGGTTTACGACTTGACGGTACCGGAAACGCACAACTTCATCGCAAATGACATCTGCGTTCACAACACCGCGCTGGCGCTGAATATGGCTGAATACGCCGCGCTCAAGACCAAGAAGCCGGTGGCTGTTTTCTCGATGGAAATGTCGGCCTCGCAGTTGGCGTTCCGTCTTATCTCCTCACTCGGTCGCATCAACCAGCAACGCCTGCGCACCGGTCAACTCGAAGACGAGGACTGGAGCCGCGTCAGCCACGCGATCACCTTGCTGGCCGATGCCAAGATATTCATCGACGACACTCCGTCATTGTCGCCAACAGAATTGCGCTCGCGCGCGCGACGGCTGGCACGCGAGCACGGGCTCGGCATGATCGTGATCGACTACCTGCAGCTGATGCAGGTGCCGGGAAACAAGCAAAACCGCGCCACCGAAATCTCCCAGATCTCGCGTTCGCTGAAAGCGTTGGCGAAGGAACTCAACGTGCCGGTGGTGGCGCTGTCGCAGCTCAATCGTGGCCTGGAATCGCGCACCGACAAGCGTCCGGTGATGAGCGATTTGCGCGAATCCGGTGCCATCGAACAGGATGCGGATATCATCGTCTTCATCTATCGCGACGAGTACTACAACACCGATTCGCCCGACAAGGGTCTGGCCGAGATCATCATCAGCAAGCAGCGCAACGGTCCCACCGGCATGGTGAAACTCGCCTTCCAGGGCCAGTTCACCCGCTTCGATAATTACGCCTCGGACAGCTACGCGGGCTCGATCGAATAGCGCAACGCCCGCGTTTCGCCATGATTCGTCTGCCGCAAGGCCGGCGGGGCGGTTAGGCTGGCGCCCTCCGACTACCTCCTGCCCGTTCGCATGTCTCGACCCACCGTCGCCACGATTCACATCGACGCCTTGCGCCGCAACCTGGCGCGTGTGCGAGCGTTGGCACCGTCGAGCCGCGTGCTGGCGGTGGTCAAGGCCGACGGCTACGGCCACGGGCTGGAACGCGTTGCCCGTGCGCTGGAGGGCGCGGATGCCTTTGGTGTGGCGGCGATCTCCGATGCGGAGCGCTTGCGAGCGGCGGGCTTGTCGCAACGCATCGTGCTGCTCTCGGGCTTTGACGAGCCCGGTGATTTACCGCTGCTGCGCCGGCTCAATGTCGAATCGGTGCTGCATCACGACGAACAGTTGCGCATGCTGGAAACCGAGGGTGCGGCCGCGCCGCTACGCGTTTGGCTCAAGCTCGATACGGGAATGCATCGGCTCGGCTTTGCACCGCAACGCGCAGCGGAATTGCACGCGCGGCTGCGTGCGTTGCCGAACGTCGATCCGGATATCGTCCTGATGAGCCACTTCTCGCGTTCGGACGAATTCGACTGCGACGAGACGCTGAATCAGATTGCCGCATTCGATGCGGCAATCGTAGGCCTCTCAGGCTCGCGCTCACTCTCCAACTCCGCCGGTGTGCTCGGCTGGCCACGCGCGCATCTGGATTGGGTGCGGCCGGGCGGGGCGCTGTACGGGCTTTCGCCTGTCGCTGGAAAGACCGGCCGCGATCTCGGGCTGGACCCGGCGATGACGCTCTCCACGCGCCTGATTGCGATCAACCAGGTCGCGCGCGGTGAGCCCGTCGGTTACGGCGGCGTGTACCAGTGCCCGGAGGACATGTCGATCGGCATCGCTGCGATCGGCTACGGCGATGGCTATCCGCGTCATGCCGGCAACGGTACGTCCGTACTCGTGAATGGTGACCGCGCGCCGATCGTCGGCCGCGTGTCGATGGACCTGCTGGCGATCGACCTGCGTGCGCTGCCACAGGCTAACGTCGGCGACACGGTGGAGTTGTGGGGCCGCGAATTGCCGATCGAGGAAGTCGCCACTGCAGCGGGAACCATCGGATACGAGCTGGCTTGCGGCATTACGCGTCGGGTGCGGTTCGTCGAAGACTGAGAACTTTTGCCCCGGCACGCAGCCCTGCAATAGCGGGAATTGCGACAGGGCCGCGGCGCTTGCCGGTGGTCGGAAGGCGGATTCGCCCCTTGCCCGCGCCTCCAGGCGCATGCAGGATCGCCCGGCGCATCCTGCGCTCGCGGAGCTCGCCATGATCGTCACCCCGTTGTACGCCGGCATTCTGTCTGTATTGTTCTTGCTGCTCAGCTTTCGCGTGGTGCAGATGCGCGGGGGCAAAGGTCCAAGCCTGGGCGACGGAGGCGATCCCCGAGTCCTGCGGCGGATCCGGGGCCACGCAAACTTCGCCGAGTACGTGCCGCTGATCCTGTTGATGCTCGCGCTGCTGGAGCTTGCGCACTTCCCGTCGCTGCTGTTGCACGTGCTGGGCGCGACCCTGGTGTTGGCGCGTCTGCTGCATGGCTATGCGTTCGCCTATCGCGATGACTTCAAGTTCGGCCGCTGGTGGGGCACGGCGCTCACCTTCGTGTTGCTGCTGGTATGTGGTGTCCTATGCATCTGGCAGTACGTGCGCGCGGCGAGTGCGTTGGGCGGCTGAGGCCGAGGCGGCGGGAGACAGCCGCGGGTTCGTCGTACCCGTCGATGCCGATTCCCTCGAACACGACCTAGATCATGGCGGTGACACTGGGCTCGCGATCGGGCCCATCGATGGGTAGCTCGCCAATCGCCTCCGCGCGCAGGCGGGTCGCAGCGCGTGATACGAGGGCGTCGAAATCGGCTTGCAGCTGAGCGACTCCGACCTTTGCGGCGTAGGGCTGCACCACCAAAGCATACGCGCTTGCGTATTCGCGCCGAAACAAGGTGCGAAGATCGATGCCTGGCGCGCCGAAGGCCTGTTGCCGAGCGTCGCCTGAGGGTGCGCATTGGCATCTGCTCGCGCCGGGTTGTTGGCGTTTGACGCAGAACCGAGCCGATCTACGGGGCCACCCGCACCTCTACCGTCGCGTAACGTCCGGTACTATCGAGTGCGAGGATGCGTTGCGTGCCTGGAACGGCGAGTTCGGTGAGTAGCGGGGCGTCGGCGCGGGTGCGGCCGAGAAGTCTTCCATCGAGCAGCCAGCGCACTTCTTCGCGAGTGCCGAGGGCGCGCAGCGTGAGTTGCGGGGGAGTGGATGAATTCGGCGGACGCCGCAGCACGCTGCCGTTGACAATTCCGGTGATGCGCAGCGCGGCGTCGGGTTCGCTTGCGTCGCGACAGTCCGCTGCGAGCGAGGGCAGGGTAGCCAGTCGACGTTCGCGGCCCGACAACCATGGATAAGCCAGCGCCGGCCAGCGCGCGATTTCGGCGGTGACGCTTGCGTGCGTGCTGTTGCAGAATTCAGACACGCGCAAACCGCTGCGGATATCGCGCCGGAAACCGACGACGCGGGGCGGCGTGCGCTCTTCCGACACCGCGAAGGTAGGTGGCACCGTCGCGTCGAGCACCCACGCACTTCGGCGGCGATGACAATGTTCGCTCGGCGAGTCGGCGGCGAGTCGCCCGAGTGGCCAGCACACGTCTTGCTGCGTGACGTTCGCGGGCATCAGCGAGGGTGTCGCGCGCAACGAGCGCGGCAGGTTGTCTGCGACCGCGAGCAGCAGCGGCAGCGCGGTAACGGCACCGTATTGGCCCGGCAAAGGCGTGCCGTCGGGTCGTCCGATCCACACGCCGACCGTTGCTCCGGCACTGGTGCCGACGGCCCACGCATCACGGAAGCCGTAGCTGGTGCCGGTTTTCCAGGCCAGTTCGCTGCGCTGTGTGGTGTCGAAGCGTTCGGATATTTCACCGGGACGAGGGGCCGATTGCAACATCTCGCGGACAATCCAGGCCGCGCCCGGCGACAGCAGGCGGCGCTCGCTCAGTGCGGCGTCGGCGCGCAGACGCAGCGAGCCGGCGAGCCCATTGCGATGCAGCGCAGCGTAGGTGCCGACGAGATCTTCCAGTCGCGCCTCGGTGCCGCCGAGGATCATCGAAAGATTCGGCTCGGCACCCCGCGGCAGGCGCAGCGGCAGACCGGCGTGCGCGAGTCGTGCGACGAAGCGTTCTTCGCCCAGCGCATGCAGCAGCGCCACCGCGGGCACGTTGAGCGATTGCTGCAAGGCATCTGTTGCGCTTACCGGGCCGCGGAAACGACCATCGAAATTGCCAGGTCGGTATCCGCCGTCGAAACTCTGTGGCGCATCGACCAGCAGACTTTCGGAATGGATCAGGCCCTGATCGAGCGCGAG
>JBKJTK010000404.1:0-6757 GCA_046590875.1 Chiayiivirga sp. | reverse complement strand
ATGATCTTCATCGGGTCGAGCTTCATCGGGACAACCTCACGAAAAATTCTTGTCGCTCTTCAACAAGCCGGCAGGAAACATGCCGTTGGGAATCGGCCGCGGCCGAAAAGTGGATGCTGTGAGACAGGCCACGCGCACCTGCGCTTCGACCACGACTACGGCGTCGGTTGTCCTTCGCAACGTCTGGCGGAAACGCAGGCTGGCGTGGCGTGCCTCGGTCAACTCGACCGTAGCGATGATCTCGTCGTCCAGGACGGACGGTGTCAGGAACTCCATCGACACCGAACGCACTGCGAACATCAGATCCTGTGTTTCGCGCAAGACTTGTTGTCCGATCCCGAGCGAACGCAACCATTCGCTGCGGGCGCGCTCGAGAAAACGCAGATAGCTGGCGTGATACACCACGCCGCCACCGTCGGTATCTTCCCAGTACACCCTTATCGGCCAGCTGAACGCGGCGTAACCTTTCGACGCCGTCATTCCGGCACGACCTCGTCGAACAGGCTGGCCGGCGGCGCGTTGCGCGGCGTCAGGCCGAGGTGGCGGTAGGCCTTGGCCGAGGCCATGCGACCGCGCGCAGTTCGGATCAGATAGCCCTGCTGGATCAGATAGGGCTCGATCACGTCTTCCAGCGTGCCACGCTCCTCAGACAAGGCCGCGGCGAGGGATTCGACGCCGACCGGGCCGCCGTCGAAGTTGTCGATGATGACATGCAGCATGCGGCGGTCGAGCGCATCGAAGCCCTCCGGATCGACCTTCAACATCTGCATCGCCGCATCCGCGACGATGCGAGTGATGGTGCCGTCCGCGATGACTTGAGCATAGTCGCGGGCGCGCCGCAGCAGCCGGTTGGCGATGCGCGGCGTGCCGCGCGACCGCTTCGCGATCTCGGCCGCACCGTCCGCATCGCAGGAAATACCGAGGATTTTTGCCGAGCGCCTGACAATGCGCGTCAGTTCTTCCGGACTGTAGAACTCCAGCCGCTGCACGATGCCGAAGCGATCGCGTAAAGGCGCAGTCAAGAGGCCCGCGCGCGTGGTCGCGCCGATCAGGGTGAAGGGCGGTAGGTCAAGCTTGATCGAACGCGCGGCGGGACCCTCGCCGATCATGAGATCGATCTGGTAGTCCTCCATCGCTGGATAGAGCACTTCCTCCACCACCGGCTGCAGGCGGTGGATCTCGTCGACGAACAGAACATCATGCGGCTGCAGATTGGTCAGCAGCGCGGCGAGATCGCCGGCGCGCTCGATCACCGGGCCCGAGGTCTGACGCAGGTTGACGCCGAGCTCGTTCGCGATGACATGCGCCAGGGTGGTCTTGCCCAGCCCCGGCGGACCGAAGATCAGCACGTGGTCCATGGCTTCACCGCGGCGCTTGGCAGCTTCGATGTAGATCTTCATCTGCTCGCGCACGGCTTGCTGGCCCAGGTATTCGTCCAGGGTGCGCGGGCGGATGCTGGCTTCGAGCGCGGCGTCCTCGGGGTTGGCCTGGGGCGCGACGGGGCGATGGGCGTCGATGGACATCGGGGACGGTTTGCGGAAACCGGGCGATTATCGCAGTGAATTCACGGCGCGGCGCGGCTTTTTTTGTTGCCGCTCAGCCGCTCTCGGCTCCAGGCCTTCACGGCATTCGGACGTCCTGCCCTCAAATCACCACCTGGGTGCCCAGCTCCACCAGCCGGTTGCCCGGCACCGAGAAAAACTCGGTCGCCGGCGTGGCATTGCGCGACATGACCAGGAACAGCTTGTCGCGCCACAACGCCATGCCCTGCCCTGCGTCGGCCGTCAGCGATTCGCGACTGGCAAAGAACGTGGTCTCCATCGACTCGAAAGCTGGCCCCGGAATGGACCACTGCCGCAGCGCGCGCGGCACGTCCGGGTCTTCCATGTAGCCGTAACGCAGGCTCAGCCGAGAAAAACCATGCCCGAGGTCGGTATAGGCCACGCGCTCATCACCATCGGCGCGCGGCACGCTCAGGGTCTCCACGCTCAACACGACGTTGCGCTCGTGCAGCACCTTGTTGTGCTTGAGGTTATGTAGCAACGCCGGCGGCACGAACTGGTTGGAGGGGGTGAGGAACACGGCCGTGCCCGGCACCCTCAGCGGGGGATGCGCCATCAGACTTTGCACGAAATGCTCAATGCGCAGACTGCCTTGATCAATTTGCGCCCGCACCAGTTCCCGTCCACGGCGCCAAGTGCGCATCAGGGTAAACACCGCGATGCCCAGTGCCACCGGCACCCAGGCGCCTTGCAGGAATTTGACCGCGTTGGCACCGAGCAGAGCGCCGTCGATGAGGAGATAGGCCCCACCGGCAAGCGCGATGAGCCAGCCCGGCAGTCGCCCGCGCTGGCCGGCGAGAATGATAAGCAGCACGGTGTCGATCAACATGCTGCCGGTCACCGACACGCCGTAGGCCGATGCCAGCGCGCTGGAACTGCCGAAGCCCACCACCAGCAACATCACGCTCAGCAGCAGGATGCGATTGATCGAGGGCAGGTAGACCTGGCCGATGGTCTCGTCGGAGGTGTGGATCAGTTTCAGGCGTGGCAGGTAGCCCAGTTGTATCGCCTGGCGCGCGAGCGAGAACGCGCCCGAGATCACCGCCTGCGAGGCGATCACCGTGGCGAGCGTCGCTAGCCCGATCATCGGAAACAGGCCCCAGGCCGGCACCATGCGATAGAACGGATTCTGCGTCGCGGTCGGGTCCGCCAGCAGCAGCGCGCCCTGGCCAAAGTAGTTGAGCAGCAAGGCCGGCATCACGAAACTGGTCCAGCCGATGCGGATCGGCACGCGTCCGAAGTGGCCCATGTCGGCGTACAGCGCCTCGCCGCCGGTCACTGCCAATACCACCGCGCCCAATGCCAGCCACGCGGCGACCCCGTGATGTACGAAGAACTGCACCGCGTACCACGGATTCAGCGCACGCAAGACGCCGGGGTTGCCGAGGATCTGATTCGCCCCCAGCAACGCGAGGCACAGGAACCACACAATCATCACCGGTCCGAACACTTTGCCGACGCGTTCGGTGCCGTGACGTTGGAAGGAGAACAGCAGCACCAGCACGACCAGCGTGATCGGCACGATGTAACGATGCAACGCCGGCGCTGCGACCTCCAGCCCTTCCACCGCGGACAGCACCGAGATCGCCGGCGTGATCACCGCATCGCCAAAGAACAAGGCACAACCCAGGATGCCGAGGATGCCCACGGTATATGCCATCGGCGACGCCACCGGCAGGCTGCGATGCACCACCGCCATCAGCGCGAGGATGCCGCCTTCGCCGCGGTTGTCGGCGCGCATGATCACCATCACGTACTTGATGGTGACAATCAGCATCATGGCCCAGAACACCAGTGACAACACCCCCAGCACGTTGGCCGCATCAGGTTGCAGGCCGTACTGATGCCCGAAGGCTTCCTTGAGGGTGTAGAGCGGACTGGTGCCGATGTCGCCGAACACCACGCCGATGGCGCCGATCACCAAAGCGCGTTGACTCGTCTTGCTGTCGCTGGCTTGCATGTCGTCGTCCGTGGTCAGCGCAGCGCCGCCTTGAGCGCCTTGCGGATAATGGTTTCGGTGCTGTCACCGTCCTCACGCGCCTGCTCACCCATGCGCGCGGCTTCCGTCGGCTTGTAACCGAGTTGCTGCAGCGCCACGACGGCTTCGCTCAGTGGATCGGCCGGGACGATGCCTGCCCTGCCGGGAATCGCGATGCCGCTCAGCGCAAAGTCCGCGGCGCGGTCGCGCAGTTCCACCACGATGCGCTCGGCGGTCTTCTTGCCTATTCCCGGGATGCGCGTCAACGCCGCCACGTCGCCGACCTGCACCAGGCGCGCGAAATCTTCGACGCTGGCGCCGGAAAGAATCGCCAGCGCAATCTTCGCGCCGATGCCCGTCACCTTCTGCACATCGCGGAACAGCCTGCGCTCAGCTTCGCGCAGGAAACCGTAGAGCGCCACCGAGTCTTCTTTCTGGGCGTAATGGGTGAACAACGCGATCTCGCGTCCGAGCTCCGGGAGGTCGTAGAACGTGCTCATCGGCGCTTCCAACTCGTAGCCGACGCCGTGCACGTCGACGACGAGCCAGGGCGGCTGCTTGTGCACCAGGATGCCCTTGAGGCGGCCAATCATTTTCGAGTTCCGTCGACGCGCTCCTCCCCCTGCTTGCAGGGGGAGGTTGGGAGGGGGTGAGGCTCTTCGCGTGAACTTCGAAAAGAGTACGGAGCAAGAGCCTTACCCCTCCCTCCTTCGACAAGCTCAGGACAGGCCAAGCCTCCCCTGCAAGCAGGGGAGGGAGCAGATGAGTAGCCGCTCACCTTCCACCCCGGCGGCGCAACAACACCGACGCCGACACTCCGGTCTGCACCGCCAGCGTGCGCGTGTGGGCGTGCGTGATCGCGATCGCGAGCGCATCCGCGGCATCGGCTTGCAACTTTTCGCCTTGCAGATTCAGGAGCACGCCGATCATATGTTGCACCTGGGTTTTTTCCGCCACCCCACGCCCGACCACCGCCTGCTTGATCTGCATCGGCGAATACTCGTGCACGGGGAGATCACGCAGCACCGCTGCGCAGATCGCCGCACCGCGGGCCTGGCCGAGCTTGAGCGCCGAATCCGGATTCTTCGCCATGAACACTCGTTCGATCGCCACCTCGTCGGGGTGATAACGCTCGATCAATTCGCCGAGGCCGTCGAGGATGCGCTTGAGCCGGCGCGGAAAATCCTCGGCGGCGGTCAGCAGCAACGCGGTGTGGAACACATGCGTGGCGCGCCCGGTCGCGTCGGCATCGACTATGCCTACGCCGGTGCGGACCGAGCCCGGGTCAATGCCGAGGATTCGAGTCACGGCGTCGCCTCGGGCAGAAACAGGGGCATGCGAAATCCGATCAATCCGGTCAACCTACGCAACGGCGCGAAACTCTAACATGCACCTCGGGTCGATCTTGCGTTCCGGCGACGGCTGTCACGGCGGAGCGGACGCGAAGCGACCGTGGCGTAGGAACGCCAAGATAAGGCGCGCGGCTTCCTCGGAGAAAATCAGACCGGTATGTGAGGACGCAATCACGGCGTGATCGGCAATGCCGGGCAGATGGGTCTCGGCGACCGCGACGGTGCCATCGTTGGCTTCGCGGAAGCTTCCGAACAGTCGCCCGAGCCCCAGCGGCGACCGTCCCGCGATCACCCCGACCTCGCGTGTTCCACTCCAGCTCGCGACCCCATCACGCAGCAGTTCGCGCGAACGTCCGAGCAGCACCGCTCCACCCGGTAACCGCGCCATGCCCGCGGCGGCACGCGAACCCGTCAACGGCGACCCTAAACATACTATGCGCCCCGGCGGCAACTGGACGGCATCGGAAAGTGCGCGCACGGCCATCAGGCCACCCAGACTGTGGCCGACGACGTGCACCGGCGCGTGACCGAGCGCTCGCACGCGCTCGACCAGGCGAGACATGTTCTGCGCCGGCCCGCGCGCGAGACTCCAATAATCAAATATCTCGACTGCATACCCTTCGGCACGCAATCGCCGCGCTAGCGGACGAAGTGTAAATGCGCGCATCCACAGGCCGTGCAGCAGGAGTATGGATTCGGTCATGCCTGCGGTCAGTCGCGCAAGGTAGCGCGTACTTCGGCTAACTGCGACTCCAACCCAGCGCAGGACACGCTCGTGTCACGGACCCCCACAACTTCGTCCGTCACCAACACGCCCGACGCCTTACGTGCCGCCCACCAACGCCATGCCGCCAGTATCGCCGTCACTGCCAACGCAAGTTGCATCGGCCGATACGCAACGGCATAGCGCGGATCGGCCTGCAGCAGGTTGTGGATCGCGGTGACATAGAAGAAAAACGCAGCTGCCATCAGCAAGGGAAACGCCCCTGGGGCGTAATAACGCGAACGTCGCACCAGCGCTACCACCGCCATCGACAACGCCAGACCAAACAACACCGGGTTGGCATAGCGAAACACCGCATGGATGGCACGGAATACCGGGAGTCGGTCAAATGGAGAACGCGCGGTCTGCAGGAAATACACATCACCCCAACCTATGCGCACCCACCAACTCCATAGCGACCAAGGCTTTTCCAAAAAATACCATCGAGCGTAGGCGGACGGTTCCGCGCTCAAACGTGCGGCGATGGACTTGAGACCCGCGGCAGGATCACGCGCCATCAATTGCTCTTCCTCAGCGATGGCATCCATGACGGCTTGGGCCATGGGCTCTTGGCGCCGTGCATTGTAGGCCGCGTGGTACAGCGGCCACGAACCCTCGACCAAATTGATCGCAGCCCGATCCCAGGCGCCGGCTATATGCGGGTGCGCCGCATTGCGCAACCACCAACCCCCGACGAACAGCAGGTGTACGGTCAGAATAATCACGGCTACCCGCCTCTGCCGGCGGACAACGAGAAGCAGCACTGCAATGAACGGCAAGAACACAGCAACGGGATTAACCAGATACGCGAATCCACCGGCCATACCAGCCAGCAGGGCCCAGCTCAGCTTGCGCCCGTCTCGCTCTGCAAAGGCGGCGCAGACAAGGAACAGCAACAGCGCTGTACCGAACACCGTTTCGCTGAGCAGGGTGCTGGATTGGACGATCAGGTGGGGCCAGAGCGCGACCCCCAGCCCAGCGATCAGCGACGCGCACTGCGGCAGCCAAAGTCGCGTCCAGGCCACGGTCAATGGTGCCAACAGCGAACCGAGAAACAACTGGGCACCCACCGCCCAACCGTACCAATGATCGCCCGCCACCC
>JBKJTK010000374.1:0-8957 GCA_046590875.1 Chiayiivirga sp. | reverse complement strand
ACCCACCCCAATGCTGTTCACCTGAGCCGTTCGTGGTGAGGTATCGAACCACAACAGCCCGAAACTTCAAGGCTGCGCCCTTCGATACCTCAGAGCCTGCCCCGGACTTGATCCGGGGGCGAACGGAATTCGGAAGGCCTAGCCGAACAGTATTGGTACCCACCCGCGGTTCATGCATACACGTCGTTTTCGGCAATCCAGGCCAGCACCGATGACGGCACCAAGCGCCCGAGCGACCTACCCGCCGCAAGGGCGGCGCGTACCTCGGTGGACGAAACTTCCCAGGCCGGCACTTCCAACGCCAGCACCGCTCCGGCGGGTGCCGCGCGCAGGGCCGCCGCCGCGTCGGTCCGGCGCGGCGAGAGTTCGGCTTCCAGCGCCTCCGGGAGTGCATCGAGCCGGTGTCCGGGACGGGTTAATGCGACTAGGTGCGCCAAGTGAAACAGTTCACGCCAGTCGCGCCAGGACGGCAGTCCGCGGAACGCATCGGCGCCGATCAGGCAGGCGATCGGCCGCTGCGGGCCGAGTTCGGAACGCAATTCGACCAAGGTGTCGAGGGTGTAGCTGGCGCCTGCCCGCCGCAGTTCACGGGTGTCGAGCGCCAGCCGCGGATCGTCGCCGATGGCCAGCCGCACCATTTCAACGCGCTGGGCAGCATTCGCCACCGGCTTGGCGCGGTGCGGCGGATCGGCACAGGGCACCAGATGCACGACTGCCTCGAGTTGTTCGGCGGCCGAACGCGCCACGGCCAGATGGCCGTGATGGATCGGGTCGAAGGTGCCGCCATAGCTCAGGTGCAGAGGCATCGCGGCATGGTACCCGCATCGCGATCCACGATCGGCGTGAGGGTTTTCGTCGCCGCAACGCGTATCGGGAAGGCGAATGCCCTTTCTGTCCCGGAAACGCCGCCATGACCCGCTTGCTCCGTCCGCTCGCCGCCGCCCTGCTCCTCGCGTTCGCCAGCTTGATGACGACGCCGGCCCAGGCGCAGTCAACCGCCGTCACCTATCAGGGCGAGTTGAAGCAGGCCGGCGCGCGCGCCAACGGCGACTTCGAGTTCCGTTTCCGCGTCTTCGATAACGCTACCGTCGGAGGTGGCACGCTACTGGCCGAGTCCATCCCGGCGGCAGCGCTGCTGGTGCAGGATGGACGCTTCACCGCCTCGCTCGATTTTTCGCTCGGCATTTTTGACGGCAGTGCGCGCTTTCTGCAGATCGAAGTGCGCGCGGTAGGCGCGACGGAGTACGCACTATTGTCGCCGCGCCAGCCGCTGACCTCGGCGCCGGGCGCCAACGTGGCGCGACTCGCATTGGCATCGGCGAACCAGTCCGTCTCACGCGCCGCACTGCAGAATGCTGCGGTTGGCGCGTTGCAGATCGACGATGGACAGGTGCAGCGCCGCGTGGATGCGTCCTGCCCGGCGGGCGAATCGATCCGCGCGATCACCAGTCTCGGCCTGGTCGCCTGCGAAGTCGATGACAGCGGTACGGTGAATGCGTGGGCCCAAGGCGGCAATGGCTTTGGTGCACCCGGCGTGCTCGGCACCACCGACGCCCAGCCCCTGGAATTCCGCGTCCATGGCGCCCGCGTGGGACGCATCAGCGGACAAACGTTGCCGAACGTATTGTTCGGCGATTCCGGCAACACCATCGGGTCGGCCGCCAGCGCGGCGACCGTCAGCGGCGGCGGCTGGGCCTCCCTCTTCGGTGCCGGCAACGGCGACAATGCGGCCTACGACAACGGCGGCACAGTCGCTGGCGGCATCGGTAACACCGTCGGTACCGACGACAGCAATAACTCGCATCAGTATTCCTCGATCGGCGGGGGTTTCTACAACACGGCCAGCGGCGCGGTGTCCGTGGTGTCCGGCGGCCAGACCAACACCGCCTCCGGCGAGGGCTCGGCTGTGCCCGGCGGCTTTTCCAATGTCGCCACGGGCGATCACAGCTTTGCTGCCGGACGCGCGGCCAAGGCTGCGCACAACAACAGCTTTGTGTGGAATGGCACCACCAGCGACTTCGCCACCACGGGTGCCGGCCAGTTCATGGCGCGCGCGCCTGGCGGTTTCGGTTTCAACCGGACACCGGCCGCCGGCGGTCAGTTCGCGCTGACGGCCAGCGGCGGGCTGCTGGTGAATGCGCCGTCGATGCCGCCCGGCATCGACGCGGTCATCGGTTCGCGCGACAGCGGCAACACCGATGTTTGGTTCAAGTCAGGCAGCGGCAACATCGGCTTCAACTTCGCTGTGACGGGCAGCGACGCCACCAACTCGGGCATGTACATCGCGCGCTACGACGGCGCCAGCTTTACCGACTACGCGCTTTTCCGCGCCGATGGCAACTTGCAGGTGTTCTTCGACACGCCGATCAAGCCAAACGGGGGTGCTTGGGCGGGAGCCTCGGATGCGCGCCTGAAGCGCAATGTGCAGCCGCTGAATTCCGCGCTCGATCGCCTCCTGCAGCTGCAAGGCGTCACTTACGAGTATCGCGAGGACATTCCCAAGGGTTACTACATCGCGGGCCGTCAGACCGGTTTTATCGCACAGGAGGTCGAGCGCGTATTTCCGAACTGGGTACATCGCGATCCTGAAGGGTTTCGACTGGTCGCACCCACGGGCTTTGAAGCGCTTGCCGTGGAGGCGCTGCGCGAAGTCAAGAACAGCAGCGACGCCCGCATCGAGGCATTGGAACGCGACAACGCCGAGCTGCGTGCACGGCTGCAACGGCTGGAGCAGGTCCTGCTGCGCGATCGGCTCTGACCCTCGCTACGGCCAGCTACCGGGGCAAGGCGCGCGGCGCGGCGATGCCGACGATCAGGCGTTCCAGTTCGCGCCAGGCGTCGCCGTCGGCGCGGCCCTTGCTGATGCGATCGATGCGGGCGCAGTCCGAAAGCAGTCGTTCGAAGTGCATCGCGCTGCCGCGTCCCAGCGCGCGCCGGAACAACGGCTGCTTGGAATCCCAGATGCGTGCTTGCGTCATCGCCTGCGCGATATTTCCGCCGGCGTCCTGCACCGCAGCCACGTGCGCCAGGGCCTGCACCTGAGAAGCAAGCCAGGACAGCATCGGCACCACCTGTTCGCCCTCGCCGCGCAAACCCGCAAGCATGTGCAGCGCGCGCGCCGTTTCGCCCGCGAGCGCGGAGTCGGTGAGGCGGAACACGTCGTAACGCGCGCTGTCAGCGACCAGCGACTCCATCTGCGCAGCAGTGATAGAAGTACCGCGGGACAGGATTGTCCCGTCTGCCGAACGCGCGCGTTCCGCAGGAGCAGGTGCGGCGACCTCGTCGCCTCCGTGCTCGCGCCGGTCGCGGCTGGAAGCCCGATCCGGTGCAAGGAGAAGCGCAAGCTTGTCGACTTCCTGCGCGGCCGCGAGCAGGTTGCCTTCGATGCGTTCGGCCAGC
Organism: Chiayiivirga sp.; assembly: GCA_046590875.1. Taxonomy (GTDB): domain Bacteria; phylum Pseudomonadota; class Gammaproteobacteria; order Xanthomonadales; family Xanthomonadaceae; genus JALCLA01. The sequence continues at coordinate 5,558 of JBKJTK010000374.1, read as the reverse complement.
AACGCGGCCGCATCCGGCGTGGCGTCAACGCCACGCGACTTTAGACGGCGCGCGATCCAGCCCGGCAACTCATTGGGTTTGGGTGGCCACAAGACGAGCGTCGCGCCGGCCTTGTCGATGGCGCGCGACCAAGCTGCCTCGTGCTTGCCGCTCCATTCTCCCGCTGTTACCAATAGCAGCACGTCGAGGTCGGGCGCGGCGCAGAATTTCTCGATCACCGCGCCGCCTTCCTTGCCGGGCTTGCCGGTAGGGAGCCTGACTTCGATCAGGCGGCGCGAAGAAAACAGCGACAGCATGCCGAAACTTGCCTCGAGTTCGCCCCAGTCGAAACGCGCGTCCGCCTCGAACACGACACGCTCGGCAAAGCCCAGCGCCTTGGCACGGTGACGCAGCACATCCGCTGCTTCCAGCAACAGCAACGGCTCGGAACTCGCGAGCAGCCAAACCGGTGCCAGTTCCCCCGTGGTGAGTCGCTGCTCGAACTGGCTGGCGCTGATTGGCATTCCGTAGCGGCCTGAGGCGAAACGAAGGGCGGGCGCTCAGCCCGCGCTACGCGTCGCTGCGTCGATCCGACGCAGAATCGTCTGCACCATTTCGCGTTCCAGTTCGGCCCGTACCAGTTCTTCTTCGCCCGGCGTACCCAAGGCCTGCGAGGTGTCGAAGGTGTAATCGCGATCCAGCTCCACCTTCTGACGCGGCAACACGGCGGAGCCTGCCGCATCGGCCAACTCGAACTCGACCGTATAGCGCAATAGATACTCCTGCACCCGTCCGGTATCGCCCACTGACAGTGGCAAACGATCCACGCGACTGGTGAACACCCGCAACACCGCGCTGCCCGCAGCGCTCTCGACAATACTGGCGCCGGAACGACGCAGCGCCTGCTCCAGATTGCGCTGCAAAGGACTGTAGCTATCCACGGTCTCGACCCGCAGCGACATCAGGTTCGCCGGCAGGTTCACTTCCTGGCGTAGCTGGAAGCCGCAACCGGTGAACGCGAAAGAGAGGAGTAGCGCGAGATACTTTGACATCGATCTTTCCCTGCGAAGCTGCACTTGAGCCCCTCTCCCATTGGGGTGAGGAGCGGCGTTTTCGATCTGCCCATGGCAGATCGTGCCGCACCGAACGCCCTCGCGCCATGCGCGAGGGCCGGGGTGCGGGGTGGGGTGAGGGTACGGCGAAGTTGCGAGGGTACAGACCACTGCGACTTCGCCGTACCCTCATCCGGCGCTACGCGCCACCTTCTCAGCCGTGCACTCCCTTCGGTCGCCGGTAGAAGAAGGGTTTTCCTAGCCCGCCACGATATTCACGATCTTGCCCGGCACGATGATGATCTTTTTCACCGTCATACCTTCGATGAAGCGGGCGACATTGGGTTCGTCTTGCGCTTTCGTTTCGATCGCCTGGCGAGTCGAGGTGGTGGCCACTTCGATCGTGCCCCGCAACTTGCCGTTGACCTGCACCGCCAGCGTAAGCGCTTCCTTGACGAGCGCCGCTCCGTCCGCCTGCGGGAAGGCCAGATTCTCGATCAACGTCTCGGCGTGACCCAGCGCTTGCCACAACGCGTGACAGATGTGCGGCGTGACCGGATTCAGCAGCAGCACCATCGCCTGCAACGCCTCGTGTCGCACCGCGCGTCCTTGATCACTCATGTCCTCGAATCTGGTCACGTGATTGAGCAGTTCCATCAGCGCGGCGATCGCGGTGTTGAAGCTGTGGCGGCGGCCGTAGTCGTCGCCGACCTTCTGGATGGTTTCATGCAATTGGCGACGCAGCGTTTTTTGTGACGCGTTGAGTTGCGCCGGATCGACGGCGCCTTCGGCGCTCCCCCTTCCGTCCTGCGGACGACTTCCCCCGCTATGCGGGGGCAGAGAACCGGAGTGGCCTGCGGCCACGTTGCCCAGGCTGGGGTGATCCGGTTGCGCCACGTGTAACGAAACTTCGCGCCAAAACCGCCGCAGGAAACGCGCCATGCCCTCGACGCCAGATTCGTTCCAGTCCAACGACTGGTCCGGCGGTGCAGCGAACATTGAGAACAGGCGTACCGTGTCCGCGCCGAACCTGTCGACCATCAGTTGCGGATCGACGCCATTGTTCTTGGACTTCGCCATCTTTTCGGTGGCGCCAATCTCGACCGGCAGGCCGTCCGCGCGCAGCGTCGCGCCCATCATGCGGCCGCGTTCGTCTTTCGACACGTCCACGTCGGCGGGATTGAACCATTCCCGATTCCCCGATTCGGAACCGCGATAAAACGTTTCCGCGATCACCATGCCCTGGCACAGCAGGTTCGTCGCCGGTTCATCGCTCGTCACCAGGCCCACGTCGCGCAGCAGCTTGTGATAGAAGCGGAAATACATCAGATGCAGGATCGCGTGCTCGATGCCGCCGATGTACTGGTCGACCGGCAGCCAGTAATTCGCGCGTGCGTCGACCATATCCGCCGCACCAGGAGACGTGTACCGCGCGTAGTACCAGCTCGACTCCATGAAAGTATCGAAGGTGTCGGTTTCACGCTCCGCAGCAGAGCCGCACTTCGGGCACGTGGTCTTGCGCCAATCCAGATCGGCTTTGATAGGCGACTGCAGGCCGGAAAATGCGACATTCTCGGGCAGCACCACCGGCAATTGCGCTTCCGGCACCGGCACGTCGCCGCAGTTCGCACAGCGGATCATCGGGATCGGGCAGCCCCAGTAACGCTGGCGGCTCACGCCCCAGTCGCGCAGCCGGAAGTTCACGCGGCGCGCGCCGTTTCCCTCACGTTGGAATCTCGCTGCAAGCGCATCAAACGAGCTCTCGTAATCGAGTCCGTCGTATTCGCCCGAGTTCACCAGGATGCCGTAGCCGGTGTAGGGAAGGCCTTCCTCGATGATGCGGCGCTCGAAGTCCTCGATCACGCGGACTGCTTCGGATGGTTCGAACACATCGATCGGCGCGGATTCGCCGAGCGCGGCTTCCATCGGATCGGAATGCCTGGCGACATCGCGTTGCAGTTCGGCGATGGCATCGGCGACTTGCGGGCTCACGATTGCCATGCGGATCGGCAGCTCGTACTTCAGCGCGAACTCGCAGTCGCGTTCGTCGTGCGCCGGCACCGCCATGAGCGCGCCGGTGCCGTAACCCATGAGGACGAAGTTTGCGGCCCAGATAGGCACGCGGTCGCCCGTGACCGGATGCAGCGCGTAGCGGCCGGTGAACACGCCGCGCTTGGATTGCGTTTCCAGCTCGGCCTCGGTGGTGCCGCCCCGCTTGCATTCGGCGATGAACTCGGCGAGTTCCGGGTACCCCTCTGCCGCCGCAAGCGCGAGCGGATGTTCGGCAGCAACACACAGGAAGGTCGCACCCGCAAGCGTGTCCGGGCGCGTGGTGAATACCTTGAGCGCAGTGACGCCGTCTTCGAGTCGGCTGTCCTCCAGTGCAAACGCGATCTCGAGTCCCTCGGAGCGCCCGATCCAGTTGCGCTGCATGGTCTGGACCGACTCCGGCCAGCCGTCGAGGGTGTCCAGCCCATTGAGCAGTTCCTGCGCGTAGGACGTGATCTTCAGGAACCACTGCGGAATCTCGCGCTTCTCCACGAGCGTGCCCGAGCGCCACCCGCGACCGTCGATCACCTGCTCGTTCGCGAGCACGGTCTGGTCGACCGGATCCCAGTTCACCACCGAATTCTTGCGATAAACCAGACCCTTCTCGAACAGCCGCACGAACATGCGTTGCTCGTGTACGTAGTACTCCGGCCGGCACGTCGCGAACTCGCGGGTCCAGTCGATCGCGTAGCCCATCGTCTGCAACTGCGACCGCATGTGTTCGATGTTGGCGTAGGTCCACGCCGCCGGTGCGGTGTTGTTCTTGATCGCGGCGTTCTCGGCCGGCAGGCCAAACGCGTCCCAGGCCATAGGCTGCAGCACGTTGTGCCCGGTCATGCGCTTGTAGCGGCTGATCACGTCGCCGATGGTGTAGTTGCGCACGTGACCCATGTGCAGCGCGCCCGAGGGATACGGCAGCATCGACAGGCAGAAGTACTTGGGCTTGGACGAGGATTCATCGACCTCGAACGCCTGGGTCGTGGTCCAGTAGCGCTGAGCGCGGGATTCGACCGCTTTCGGGTCGTAGGCAGCGGCGTCGGCGGCCAGTGTGGAGGGTTCGGCGTGCATGGCGGGGGCGGGAAAGTAAGAGCGGCAGACTACCGCAGCGCAGCATGGGGCTCAATTGCGGATTGCGCCCGACCGGCGCGGTCCCGCGGTTCGAGGCGAAAGGGCGATCGCCCCACCGCACAGGCGTAGACTGCGCCGATGCGGCTATTCGCCATCATTCTTGTATTGCTCGCTCTGGCGCCGTGCTCCCCGGCTGCCGCGCTGTCATCGCCTGCGGCTCGCCCGGTGCTCGGCGTACTCAAGTTCCAGGATGAAACCGGCGGCATGTTCCTGTCCGGCGGCGTCGGGCGGTCGATGACGCAGATGCTGACCAACGAGTTGACCGCGAAGGACGCGTTCACCGTGGTCGAGCGGCAGAAACTGCGCGCGGTGATGGAGGAGCAGAACCTCTCGGCCTCGGGCCTGGTATCGAAGGAAACCAGCATCGCGATCGGGCAACTAACCGGCGCGCAGTATCTTGTGACTGGCACCGTCACCGCCTTCGAGGACAATACGGAAACACGTTACAAGTCCGGTTTCCTCGGCATGGGCGGCGGCGCCGAAACGGTGTCGCACGGCGGCTATCTCGCAGTCGACCTGCGCGTGATCGACACCACCAGCGGCGAGATCGCGTTCGTCCGCACCATCGAGGGCCATACCGAGGGCAGCGTGCGCAAGGGCGATACGCGCGGCGCCAGTATTGCGCAGATCGACGATGGCCCCGGCTCACGCGCGGTGCGCGCGGCGGTGATCGAGATCGTGGACTACCTGGAATGCGCGATGGTGCGGCGCGATGCCTGTGTGGCGGAGTTCGACGCGAAGGAACGCCAGCGCGTAGAGACGACGCGCGAGGCGGCGAGGATAGAACGCTAATTCGTGCTCGCGGTGTTGAAGCCCTCTCCTTCAAGGAGAGGGTTGGGTGAGGATGGTGTCCAAGATTGCGTCGAGATCAACACCATCCTCACCCCGGCCCTCTCCTTGAAGGAGAGGGAGAAAACCTGTGCTACTCCCCGCTGCCATCCATCCGCATCGCCTGGTATCCCGGCGGAATTTCCAGCGCTTCTTCGTCGATAGGGGCCTGGGAAATCGTGGCGACCGCGCTCCCGCGCAACTCTCCATGCTCATCAAAGCAGCGTTGCGACATCACCAGACCGTCCGTTGCTGACGCCGCGTCGGAGCCGGGCGCAAAGCGCTGCTTGATCGGGGCGAAGGCCTCGCCGTAGCGCTGGAGTGCCACGAAGGCGCGCTTCATGCCCGCCCGGTCGCGTTCGGACAGCGGCAAACCCTCGGGCTTCGCCAAGCATTGCGCGCGCAGCAGCACCTCGCCACGGCGCTCTTCAAACCAGCGACAGCTCGCGCCCGCCACGGTCTCGTCCTTGCCGCTGTCGCTGAACGTCAACGGCGTGGTCGCCGGGCGTGGCGCTTGCCTGA
>JBKJTK010000328.1:0-4201 GCA_046590875.1 Chiayiivirga sp. | reverse complement strand
CGGAAACTTGGCGTCGATCGGCAACCACACCTGGGTTTCAAGATCCCCGGGCAGGCGCACGGCGCATTCGACGCGATCGTTGCTGCCCGGAAGTGTTGCAACGTTGCGCGCGTACTGCTCGGGGGCCAGCATTTGCTCGATCAACGCTTCGAGCTGCACTTCGCCCCAGGTGCCGCGCGTCTTGACGTTGGTCAGCACGCGCTTCAAATCGCCGACGCCAACCGCCAGCGTCTGCATCTCGCCAAGACCGCGATAGACCTGTTCGAGCCGTTCGGATACCTGCTTGAACGAAGCATCGAGGCGCGCTTCGAGCGTGGCGTGGAGTTTTTCATCGACCGTCGCACGCATTTGCTCGAGCTTGGCGGCGTTGTCCTGGCGCAGTTCGGTCAGTTGCCGCTCCAGCGTGGCGCGCACTTCGCGAAGACGTTCGTCGCTCGACGCGCTCAACTCCTTGAGCCGCTCGGCAAGCGCTTCGATGAGGCGCTGCTGTGCCGCCACCGCCGCCTCGCGATTGCGGGCTGCTTCATCCAGCAAACCTTGGCGCAGTGCCTGCCCTTGCGCTTCGCCGCGTTCGCCGTGGGCGCGCAAGCCTTCGGCAAACGCCGCGAGCCGCAACTCCTGACTCGCGCCGAGGCGGTCGAGCGTTTCGCCGAGACTGCGCGCGTTCGCGAGGTTGGCCTGCGCCTGTTCTTCTCGCCCGCTGCGGGCCTCTTCGCGCAACGCGCGTTCGACGCGTTCGCTGTCGCGCAGCAGTGTCTCCATTTGCGCGGTCAACGCCGCTGGCCCGTTGCGCAAGCGCAACCACACCGCAACCAACGCGAGCAGCACGAGCAACAACAGCGGGACCACCAGCCACATGGGATCGAAATCAGTCAACGCGCGCTCCGCAAATGAGGCAATCGCGAAGAGTCTAGTACTCGCGGTCGCAGGCGCCGCGACGCGATATCATTCAAACCGCCAGGCACTTGACCACTCTCGGCAAGCCAACTAACCACCCTCGCCAGCGAAGCTGCCCGCATCCGGCGAGAATCTGACCGGCGGCAATCGGCTAATTGCAGCCGTTCGTTGGCCTTGGGTATTTTCGGCTCAGACTTGCGCGCACCTCAAAAGCGGGACGTCGATAACGGTCTCATCGATCTGGAGTGACAACGTCATTCTGGAGTGACAACGTCATACAGTGAGCGCCGTCGGCCAGTTACGGTGACTCGAAGCCGTCGCGAAAGAGGTTGTTGATCACTGTTGTGTGCGCCTCGGGATCGGATCCGCTGTAGGCGTGGAGGATCGAGCCGGTGTACTCCGCGATCACGTTCGACGTGCCGTTCACTACGAACACGATGGTGCAGGAGAAGTCCGACGTGCCCGCAGACGTCAGCGTCGGCGTATTGTCGACGCAACTCTGGCCGTTGTCGCCGATAAAACGCACCTGCCCGTCGCCGGGGCCGCTCGAGCCGCTGACGGTGGCGGTGAAGGTGACGGGCTGGCCGTCGCTGGATGGATCGGGCGTGTCGCCCACGATGCTAATGGAGGTGGCTATGCCGGTACGGTGCAGCACCACGCGGTTGCTGGCGAGTTGGCCGACCGCCAGTTGGTTACGCTCCGCGTCGTAGCCGAACGTCTGCTGGATGCCGCCATTCACGACCGAACCCAGCACGCTGTGGATGCCGTTGATGGTCCCGATCACGCTGCCGTTCGCGAGTGCCAGGGTAGCGGCGCCCGCATTTGCAATCGTCCCATTGTCCCAGTCGGTGCTGCTGACCACGTAATTGCCGTTGCTGAGCGCCGTCACGATGCCGACGTTGTCGCCTGCAGTGGTGCCCACCAGCGAATTGGACGGCGACACGACACCGCTGATGCCGCTGGTGCCGGGGCCAAAGGTGGCCGCGCCCACATTCACCGTAGCCCCATTGTCCCAATTGGGACTTGTCACCACGTAATTGCCGTTGCTCAGCGCCGTTACACCGCTGCCGACGTTGTCGCCCGTCCTGACACCGACCAGCGAATTGGTCGATGAGATCGCATCACTGATGCCGATGGTGCCCGAGCCGAAGGTCACCGCCCCCGCATCGGTGGTTGCCCCATTGTTCCAGTTGATACTGCTGACCACGTAATTGCCGTTGCTCAGCGTCGTTACAACGCTGCCGACGTTGTCGTTGGCGGCAGTGCCGAACAGCGAATTGGACGCCGAGACGGCGCCACTGATTCCGCTGGTGTCGGAGACAAAGGTCACCGCGCCCGCATTCACGATCGTCCCAACGTCCCAGTTGGTACTGCGGACCACGTAATTGCCGTTGCTCAGCGCCGTCACACCGGAGCCACCGACAGAGTCGTTGGCGCTACTGCCGACCAGCGAATTGGTCGGCGAGACAGCACCACTGATGCCGCTGGCGCCGGAGCCGAATGTCGCCGCCCCCGCATTCACAATCGCCCCATTGTCCCAACTGCTGCTGCGGACCACGTAATTGCCATTGCTCAGCGCCGTGACACCGCTGCCGACGCTGTCGCCCGTCCTGGTACCGACCAGCGAATTGGACGGCGAGACGGCCCCTCTGATGCCACTGGTGCCGGAACCGAACGTCGCCGCCCCCGCATTCACACTCGCCCCATTGTCCCACTGGAGACTCCCGACCACGTAATTGCCGTTGCTTAGCGCCGTCGCACCGGAGCCACCGACGAAGTCGTTGGCGATAGTGCCGATCAGGGAATTGGACGACGAGATCTCGCCACTGATCCCGTTGGTGCCGGAGCCGAACGTCGCCGCGCCTGCATTCGCAATCGCCGCATTGTCCCAACTGGAACTGCAGACCAGGTAATTGCCGCTGCTCAGCGCCGTCACGCAGTCGTTGCCGACGATGTCGCTCACTGTACTGCCCACCAGCGAATTGGAGGGCGAGATCCCTCCACTGATGCCGCTCGTGCCGGAGCCGAACGTCACCGCCCCCGCATCGATGGCTGGCCCGTTGTCCCATTCGGAACTGCGGACCACGTAATTGCCGGTGCCCAGCGGCGTCACGCCGCCGTTGCCGACGAAGTCGTTTGCGGAAGTGCCGACCAGCGAATTGGATGGCGAGACGGCCCCACTGATGCCGCTGGTGCCAGAGCCGAATGTCGCCGCCCCCGCAGCCACGGTCGCCCCATTGTTCCATTCGGAACTAAGGACCACGTAGTTGCCGTTGCCGAGCGGCGTAATCAAGCTGCTGCCCACGCGGTCGTTGGCGGTAGTGCCCACCAGCGAATTGGACGGCGAAACCATCCCGCTGATGCCGCTGGTGCCGGAGCCAAAGGTCACCGCGCCCGCATTCTCAATCTCCGCATTGTCCCAGGCGGAAGTGATGACCACGTAATTCGCGTTGCTCAGAACTGTCACGCCGCCGCTGGCCACGCGGTCGTTGGCGGTAGTGCCAACCAGCGAATTGGAGGGCGAAACCACCCCACTGATGCCGCTGGTGCCCGAGCCGAACGTTGCCGCCCCCGCATCGATGGTTGCCCCGTTGTCCCAGTCGGAACTGCGGACCACGTAATTGCCGTTGCTCAGCGGCGTAACCAGGCCGTTGCCGACAAAGTCGTTGGTGGTCGTGCCGATCAGCGAATTGGACGGCGAGACCACACCACTGATGCCGCGGGTGCCGGAGCCAAAGGTCACCGCCCCCGCATTCAAAATTGCCCCGTTGTCCCATTCGGTGCTCCGGACCACGTAATTGCCGTTGCCGAGCGCTGTCACGCCGCCACTGCCCACGCGGTCGTTGGCACTACTGCCTTGCAACGTGGAGATCAAAACCCCGGTCGGCCGGTAGAGGTAAACGGCGCCCACGTCGACGATCCCGCCCGGGCTATCGAACAATGCATCGGTCACCACGATGTTTCCGTTGGCCAGCACGGTTACGCGGGCGCCAAACTGTCCGCTACCGCTCGGACCCGGGATTGTGACCTGCGCCGCGCGCGCGCAGACGGCTGCGGTCAGCGCCATCAAGCCGACCGCGAGGCGCAGTGATCGGCCTCTGGGGACGGAGAAACAAGGTGTGTGCATGACATTGCCCTGATGGGTCGGCGAGGATGTGACGGCGGGCGCCGCTCACCGACTCATACCGTGCTCTCTGAACCATATCATCGCTTCACGAAAATGGTCCCGGTTGATGCTGGTCGATACGCGCGACGCAGTAACAATGCTGACACGATCCGATAACAGCAACTTGAGACTTGGAAA
>JBKJTK010000290.1:0-15169 GCA_046590875.1 Chiayiivirga sp. | reverse complement strand
GCGTTGGTGCATGCGCTCGATCTCCCCGTGATCCTCGTGGTCGGGCTGCGCCTGGGCTGCATCAATCACGCGCGCCTGACCGCACGCGCGATCGAAGCGGACGGTTGTCGGTTGCTGGGCTGGATCGGCAATCGACTCGATCCCACGTTTCAGCACGCCGACGCCACACTCGCTATCCTGCAACGCCACCTGGGCGCGCCTTGTCTGGGGACGCTGTCGTTCCGCCGCGACGCGACCGACGCCACGTCCTCCGAACTGGATCTCACGCGCCTGGCCGGGCGCTGGGCCTGACGGCTGCGCTCCGGATAGACCCAATCCATTCGAGGAACCTTACTGATGCCGAACGAAGCGCGCTGCCGGCTGCTGCTGGTAGAAGACAGCCGCGGCGATGCGATGGTGATCCAGGCCTTGGTCGCCGAGGCCGGGCGCCGCTCCAGCACGCGCTATCTTATTGATCACGTCGGGTCATACGCCGCCGCCATGCAGCAACTTGCGACGGCGCTGGAGCCCTACGAGGTGGTTCTGCTGGATCTCGGCCTGCCCGACTCCGACGGCATCGGCAGCGTGGTCGATCTGACCGAGCGCTATCCGGCACTCGCGGTCGTGGTGATGACGGCGCTCGAAGACCCCGATGCCGGGATCGAGGCCGTCGCCAGCGGTGCGCAGGATTTCCTCTCCAAGGGCAAGGTGCACCCCGATGATCTTGCCCGGGTGCTGCGCCACGCCATTCTGCGGCGGCGCATGGAGCAGACCTTGCGCGAAAGCGAGGCCGAGCATCGCGCGCTGTTCGTGCTCAACCCGCAACCGATCTGGGTTTGCGAGCGACGTTCGCTGCGGGTGCTGGCCGCGAACGACGCCGCCGTGCGCATTTACGGCTGGAGCGCGGACCAGTTCCTCGCCATGCAGTTGACCGACCTCTCGCCCACCGAACAACTGCCTCAGTGGTTCGAATACCTGCAAGCCGGTACCGGGCGCTACAGCGATAACCTCTGGCGTCACCGCACCCTCTACGGCGGTGAACTGCAGGTGCAACTCGCGATGCATGCACTGGAATTCTTCGGCCGGCCGGCGGTGCTGGTGATGGCGCGCGAAGTCACCGATTCCGCCCGCCTCGCCAGCCGGCTGGCCGGCAGCGAGCGGCGCTACGACGCTCTGTTCGATCTCGGCGCGGGCCTGATATTCGAACACAGCCTGGACGGGATCCTGTGGCGCGCCAATGCAAAAGCGGCCGAAACCCTGGGTATTCAGCCGGAATCGCTCGTCGGGCTGCACCTGCGTCAACTCGTGCCGCCGCAGGCGATCGCTGACACCGATCGTTATCTCGAGACCTTGCAGATACACGCGAGATTCGACGGCACGCTTTGGCTGACGACAAAGGATCTCAAGCGCCGCCACTGCCGCGTCCGCAGCCGTTGCTTCTCCGACGCTGGCCAGCCGACCCGAGTGTTGCTGGTGGCCGACGAAATCGAGGCCGAGGCCGGACCGTCCTAGCAGCTTGTCGGGCTTTGGTCGGACGGGCTGCTAGCCCGGAGCGAGGCTCGCGCAGTCGATCACGAAGCGGTAGCGCACATCGCCGCGGATCATCCGCTCCCAGGCTTCGTTGATCTGCTGGATCGGGATCAACTCGATATCCGACGCCACGCCGTGCGCGGCGCAGAAGTCGAGCATCTCCTGGGTTTCGCGAATGCCACCGATCAGCGAGCCGGCGAGCGAGCGCCGACGCATGATCAGCGGGAACGCGGACAGCGGTACCGGCTGCTCGGGAATGCCGAGCAGCACCATGCGGCCGTCAAATTTCAACAGGCCGAGATAGGCGTTGTAATCGTGGGTCGCGGATACGCAGTCGAGAATCAAGTCGAAGCGGTTGGCGAAACGCTTGAACGTAGCCTTGTCGGAGGTGGCGGCAAAGTCGTGCGCGCCGAGCGCGAGCGCGTCGTCGCGTTTGGAAGGTGACGTGCTGAGCACGGTCACAATCGCGCCCATCGCACGGGCCAGCTTCACGCCCATGTGGCCGAGGCCGCCGAGACCGACCACCGCGACCTGATCCCCCGCTTTCACCCCGTGATGCCGCAGCGGTGAGTACGTGGTGATGCCCGCGCACAACAGCGGCGCGGCGCGATCCAGTGGCAGACCGGGGGGAATGCGAAGCACATAGGCCGCGTCCACCGTGATGCGGGTGGAGTAGCCGCCGTAGGTGGGCGCGCCCTCCTTGTCGCGGCTGTTGTAAGTCGCCGTCATGCCGCGATCGCAGTACTGTTCTTCGCCGGATCGGCACTGCGCACACTCGCGGCAGGAATCGACGAAACAGCCGACACCAACCGCGTCGCCGGGCTGAAATGTCTTCACGTCCTCGCCCACGTGCGCCACGCGTCCGACGATCTCGTGCCCCGGCACCATCGGGAAAATCGACCCCCCGCCCCACTCATCGCGCGCCTGATGCACGTCGGAGTGGCAGACACCGCAATACAGAATATCGATCAGCACTTCGTTTGCGCGCGGCGCGCGGCGTTCGAGTGCGAAGGGTTCGAGCGGGGTGGTGGCGGTGACGGCGGCGTAGGCGCGGGTCGGATGCATGTGGATCACCCTGGGCGGATTTATTGTTTCGATGATGAAAGCGGCGCATCGCGTTGCAGCGTACCGAACAACCAATCGCCGAGTGGATAGCTGATGTTGAAATTGATCCGCGTCATGCGCGCGGTGTCGTGATGCGCCTGATGCAGCCACTTCAGCCGTTGCACGCCCGGCACGCGTCCCAGCCAGTGTCCGGCAGGGACGTGATACGCGGTGTGAAGCAATTCGTAGTTGAGAAAATAGGCCAGGCCGGTTGCGACGAACAACCAGGCCACGTTGGCCGAGAGGAACCAGTTCAACAGCAGCCAGACCGGCAGCGCGAAACCGCCGAAGAAGAAGATTACCAGCAACGGCGGAAACAGCAGGGCGCGCAAGTCGCGCACGCTGTCGTAGGCCATCGCGCGATCATTGAAGAACCGGTGGTGCTGGCCGCTGTGACGCTTGTAGACGAGACCCAAACCCCGGAACGGCCGATGCATCGGAAAGCGGTGCCCGAAGTATTCGGCGAAGTTCGCGTACACGAAGGCGAGCGGCACCGTCAGCCATTCCAGCGGCCGTACCGCATCGAGTTGCCACAGGCAGGCCAGCAACGCGAGCGAGCCCACACCAAAGGTGAACATCAGATGCGCGCCGCCGCGATAACCGGGCGGAATCTCGCGCGCCCGATATTCATCGCGAAAGCGGCGCGTGGATTCGGTCGGATCGGGAATCGCGGCCATAAGCAACCGTACCTTCCTGTAACGCTCGTCATCCCGGCGCAAGGTGGGATCCAGATTGATCTTCGCGCTTTCCGAACGGAAACGTCAAAATGGATTCCAGCTTACGCTGGAATGACGGCGTGCCTGTTCTGCCTTCCCCAAGTCTATCGCGATGCGGAGCGGTATCCTTTCGCGACTACTGGAGCCCCGCATGCAGCTGTCCGCGCTCTATGTTTACCCGATCAAATCCTGCGCCGCGCTGGTACTGGACCGCGTCGACGTCGAGCCACGCGGACTGGCGCACGACCGGCGCTGGATGATCGTGGACAGCGACGGCCGTTTCCTCACCGGGCGTCAGTTGCCACGTCTGGTATTGCTGTGCGCCACGCCGACAACTAGCGGATTGCGTTTGCACGCGCCGAATGTCGACCCGATTGAGATCGCACGCCCGACCGCCGATGCCGTGCGCCGTCGGGTGACGGTGTGGGACGACACAGTCGACGCACCTGACGCCGGCGATGCCGTTGCGCGCTGGCTCAGCGCCTGGCTTGGGCGCACGGTGCGCCTGGTGTTTATGGACGCTCCTGCCACGCGCGCGGTGTCGCCCAACCACGCGCAACCCGGCGACGAGGTCAGCTTCGCCGACGGCTACCCGCTGCTGGCGATCTCGCAAGCCTCGCTCGATGGGTTGAACGTGCGTCTCGGTCCACCGCTACCGATGTTGCGCTTCCGTCCGAATCTGGTGATTGAAGGCACGACTGCGCATGCGGAGGATGCCTGGCGCCGCGTCCGCGTCGGCGACGTCGAGTTCGAAGCGGTGAAAACCTGCGTGCGCTGCGTGTTCACCACGGTCGATCCCGAGCGCGGCGAATTCGATCCGCGCGGCGAACCGCTGCGTACGCTCAAAACCTATCGCCGCAGTGAGCGCGGCATCACCTTCGGCATGAATCTGATCGCGCGCGGCAGCGGCACGCTGCGCATCGGCGATGCGGTGACCGTGCTGGACGCGCGCTGAGCGGTGGAGAACCGTGTCGCAGCGAAACAAACGCTCGGAATTGCGTCACGCCCCCAACACCATCCGCTCCACGCGCTCACCCAACGCCGCGCCGTTCGGTCCGAAGCGCCGTTCTGCGAACAGCATCGTGCCGCGCCCGATCAACACCACGCTGCTACAACGCGTGCCGTAGCGCTCGCCGCGCACGAAGGGCGGCGACAGCATCCGCTCCAGTTCAAGCCCGATCCCGGTGTCGGGCAATTGCTCGTCCGGCGCCACGCGCTCGTCGGCCAACGCTTCGAACAGCGGCGCGAGGTGCGGTGTCACCGAGGGCGTGTCCTCTTCGATCCAACGCAGCAGCGCAGCGTGCGCGCGACGCACCTTCGGCCACGGCGCGTCGAAGTCGCCATTGGAGAGTCCGTGCACGCCCGGCTCGACGCGACGCTGCGAATAGTCCGGATGGTTGCCCGCCAGCGCGAGTTCAGCGCCGTCCCACAGCAGCAGGTTGAAGCGCCCGTAAAGCGCCGCTTGGTGCGCCAGCGCATCCAGATGCACTCCGATGCGCTGATCCGAGCGTACGAATCCCGAGACCAATGCGCCACGTGAACGCGGCGCCAGGTCCGGTGCCAAACCGGCACGCACATTGGTGACGGTGGCCAGACGCCGCTGTGTCGACACCTGCAACCAACTGCCCTGCTTCTCGAGATCGCGCCCACCATAGACGTGCGGCACATCGGGTTGAAACTCGGCGGGGGTCGCGGTGCGCCCGTGGAACTCGTCGCGATTTCCGATCAGCACGAGCGGAAAACGCGGATGTATTTGCCAAGCGAACGCAATCAGGCACATCCGGGAATGCTAACGCGCCGATGGTCTCGGTGCGCAGCCGAGCGGTGTGACGCATCGACAGCGTGCGTGGCATGCGACCGATGCCGCCATCGGCCGCACGCGTTCGCGACACGCAGGCTAGCGCTTGTCGCGCTTGCCCTGCTCGCTGCGCACCTGCGCCGCCACGTGACCCTGGATCGCCGGGCTATTGGCTTCGTCGAAGTGGCGCTCCTGATTGGCTTCGGCCGCGTTGTGGCTCATGAAGCCGCCGTGGGGGTGGTGTCCTGGATCAGAGGTCGGATACGGTGTCGGCTGTTGCGCCTGCGCCTGCTTGGCCTGAAGCAGCGCGCGAGTATTGGCGAGCGCCTGATCGGCCGTGATCATTTGCGGCTGGCTCGCAGCTTTCGGCTTGCTTGGCTTGGCGGCGGCTGCGGGCTTGAGAGATGCCGGCTTAGAAGATGCGGGCTTGGACGATGGCTTTGCGCTTGCGGTCTTGACGGGAGCGGTCGCTGGCGCCGGCTTGCGGGCAACAGTCGACTTCTGGACCGCGACCTTCTTGGGGGTGGCCTTCTTTGCAGCCGTTGCCACGCTGGTTTTCTTTGCGACAACGGCTTTTTTCGCGGCAACCTTGCTGGCCGCAGGTTTCGACGCACCCGACGTGCGGACGCTGGTCTGCGGGGTCGTCCGCGTCGACGCCGAAGCGGGGCGCTTGCCGACCTTGTCGGCCGCGGTCTTGAGTCCGGCGGGCTTACCAGCCGCCGTGGGTTTGCTGGGTTTGCGGGTCGTGGCCATCGAAAAGGCCTTCGGCAACGCGATCAATCATCGCCCCCCGGAGCCTACGCCCCGAACCTGAACGCCGCCCGATCACACCGCCGTTTTTGCGCTGAAGTGCGGACGGTCTCGTCGCCGCAGCGCGTCGCGTTGGATCAAGGTCGTTCGGCCTCGCAATGCGCGAGCTCGGTCGTGCGCTGACCTTGCACGCCTTCGCTATCTTCCATCGCGACCGCGACGTCTTCGCTCGCTCGCTCGCGCCGGATCAGGTACAGCCCACTGGCGATGATGATCGCCGCGCCGATCCAGGTGATGCGATCCGGCAACACGCCCCAGAGCGTGAGATCGAGCGCCAGGCCCCAGGCCAGCGCGGTGTATTCGAACGGTGCGACGACCGACGCTTCGCCACGCGAGAACGCTTCGGTGATCGCATATTGTCCAATGGCACCCGCGGCGCCGATGCCCGCGATCAGCAGCCAGTGCTCGCGGCGGATCGGCACCCAATGCGGCGCTGCGATCGCACCGGCACCGAGCGCCAGCAGCGTGACCATCCAGAACACCATGCTCTGGGTGCTGTCGGTGCGCGACAGCACCCGCACTGTGATCGCCGACACCGAGTAGCCGACGGCCGCCCCGAGTACCGCAAGCCCGGCCCAGGTGAAGACCCCTTCACCGGTCGGACGCAGCACCACCAGCACGCCGATCAGGCCAATCAGGATGGCGGCCCAGCGTCGCGGCCCCACCCGCTCACCGAGGATCGGTACCGACAGCGCAGTGATCATCAGCGGCGCGACGAAGAAGATCGTATACGCAGTACTCAGCGGCAGTTTTCCCAGGGCGTAGACAAAGGTGCCCATCATCATGACGGCCAACACCCCACGCAGCAGATGCAGGCGCCAGCGCACCTGCAACAACGCCGGCAAACCCACCGTCATCGCCACCCAGACCAGCACGAACGGAATCGACGCCGCACCGCGCAGCGCCGCGACCTGGTTGGCGGGATAGTGCGGCGTCAACAGTTTCAATCCTGCGTCCATCAGCGAGAAAACCGCGATGGCGAGCAGCATGATCAGGATGCCGGATAAATTGGAATTTCGGCTCGTGCGTGGCTCGACGCCGGGATCCGCCGCCTCAGGTCGCATGCACCTTGCTCTCCGCACTGCGCTTGCGCTCGGCCTCGAAGTACGGAGTCGTTAGGAACCGCGGCAGATAGCGACCCCGTCCGCGTTCCGCGCGCAGTTCGCCACGCGTCCACGCCAGTTGTCCGCGCGTCAGCGTATGCGTCGCGATGCCAGTGACCGTGCGCCCCTCGAACACATTGAAGTCGACGTTCTGGTGATGGGTCTTGGCTGAAATCGTGCGCGAGCCGGCCGGGTCCCAAACCACCAGGTCGGCATCGGCACCGACGCGCACTGCGCCCTTCTTGGGATAGAGATTGAAGATCTGCGCGGCATTGGTCGACGTCACGCGTACAAATTCGCTCGGCGTGAGCCGGCCCATGCCGACACCGTAGTGCCACAACAGCGACATGCGATCCTCGATCCCGCCGCACCCGTTCGGAATTTTGGTGAAGTCGTCCTTGCCGGCGGCCTTCTGCGGCGCGCAGAAACAGCAATGATCGGTCGCGGTGGTATGCAGATGCCCCGCCTGCAGGCCCTGCCACAGCGCCTCCTGGTGCCCTTTCGGGCGAAATGGCGGACTCATCACGTGGCCGGCGGCGAAAGTGAAGTCCGGATTGCGATATACCGAATCGTCGATCAGAAGATGCCCGGCCAGCACTTCGCCGAACACGCGCTGGCCCTCGCCGCGCGCGCGCGCGATCGCCTCCAACGCGGGTTTGCACGAGTTGTGCACGATGTACAGCGGTGTGCCCAGAACTTCTGCAATGCGGATCGCGCGATTCGCGGCTTCGCCCTCCACCGCCGGCGGACGCGACATCGGATGCGCTTCCGGCCCGGTGATGCCGCGCGCGACGAGTTCCTTCTGCAAGCGGAAAACGAGCTCGCCGTTCTCCGCGTGCACGGTCGGCAGCGCACCAAGTTCGAGGCAACGGGTGAAGCTGTTCACCAGCACCTCGTCGTCGCACATGATCGCGTTTTTGTAGGCCATGAAGTGTTTGAAGCTCTGTACGCCGTGTTCGTTGGCGAGCAAACCCATATCGCGATGCACGCTTTCGTCCCACCACGTCACCGCCACATGGAA
The DNA here is from genome assembly GCA_046590875.1 of Chiayiivirga sp. GTDB lineage: Bacteria > Pseudomonadota > Gammaproteobacteria > Xanthomonadales > Xanthomonadaceae > JALCLA01. Next base: position 7,108 of record JBKJTK010000290.1, on the reverse strand, counting down.
GCCGTAATCGCCGGCGGATTTTTCGGCCCAGCCGCGCCAGTCGCGGAAGGCCTCCATCAGCGACTGCTGCGGATTCGGGATCACGAAATCGATGATGCTGGTGGTGCCACCGGCCAACCCGGCCGCGGTGCCGGTGTAGAAATCGTCGCTCGCCACCGTGCCCATGAAGGGCAACTGCATGTGGGTGTGAGGATCGATGCCGCCGGGCATCACCAGCTGGCCGCCCGCATCGATGATGCGCGCACCGGCGGGAGCTTCAAGGTCCGCGCCCACGGCCGCGATGGTCTCCCCGACCACCAGTACATCGGCTCGGTACGAATATTCGGCATCGACGACGGTGCCGCCGCGGATCAGGGTGGTGCTGGGAACGCTCATGGCAGGCTTCATCCGGAATCAGGGGGTCGGTGGCAAGCGACGAGGATTTCGGCGCGAGCCACAGAACGATTGCGACAACCGTGAACAGCGTGCCATGAAACGCCGAATTTCCGCCATCGGCAACTCCGCGTCAGGGAAGCCCGTGGGCTGAACGATCCGCTGCCGTAGACCTTGGCTCGACCGGCCCTTGGCGACAATCCGATCGCTGGTCGGCCGGCTGGACTATGCTGTCGTCAGTTCGCCCACGCACGGCGCAGCGCCATGTCGACTCACGACCTCTCACCGGATGAACTGAGTGAATTGTTAAGCGGCTTCACGCCCGAGATTCCGGGCTGCCGCGTGCTGCGGCTGATCGGCCGGGGCGGAATGTCCTTCGTCTATCTGGGGGTGCAGGAATCGCTCGCTCGCCAGGTCGCGATCAAGGTCATCGCGCCGCTTTCGCTCAAGGACGAAGTCAGCATGGCGCGCTTCGAAAAGGAAGCCCGCACCATCGCCAAGCTGCAGCATCCTTGCATCGTCACGGTCTACGCTGTGGGACGCAGCGAGCAGGGCCTGCTGTACTACCTCTTGCCCTATCTCTCCAAGGGACATCTCGGGCAGCGCGATCTGACGCAGAACGATGCCGGCGTCATCGAGGTCGTGCGTGCCCTGCTCTGGGCGCTCGACTATGCGCACGCGAACGGCGTGGTACACCGCGACGTCAAGGGCGAGAACGTGTTGTTCGACAACGCGGATCGCCCACTGCTGGCCGACTTCGGTATCGCCGCGAGCAACCGCGATCGTGCGCGCGTGACGAGCGAAGGTCTCGCTGTTGGTAGCACCGCGCACATGTCTCCCGAACAAGCGCGCGCCGAACAGGTCGATGGCCGTGCTGATCTCTACAGCCTGGGCGTGCTGACCTTCGAAAAGGTGACCGGACACCTGCCATTTCAGAATTCCGATGATCTGGGCCTCGCCTTGATGCACGCGATGGACCCGGTTCCACGCCTGCCACCGGAAAAGCGGCACTGGCAATCCTTCATCGACACCGCCATGGCCAAACGGCCAGAGGATCGGTTCCAGAACGCGCGCGAAATGATGGCGGCGCTTGAACGTGTCGTCGATCAGGCCAAACCTGACGCGGAGGAAAATTCACGGACTCAGGTGCGCCTTGCGGCAGCGACATCCGCGCCGTCGCGTTTTCGACCTCGGCACATGGCGATTGCGCTGGGCGGCATGGCGGTGCTCGCGACGATGCTTGCCATCGGGTGGTTGCGTCCTTCGTCGCTTGCGCGGGTCGCCCAGGCCCCAGAGCTGACGGCCGCATCCTCTCCCGGCGCAACGGGGCCGGCATCGTCGCCTCCATCCACGGTAGCGGTGTTGGGCCCGGGTCAGTCAGACGCTGCCCTGTTGCTACCCGACTCCATCGCGCTCGCCCCCGGAGAACGCGAAGTCGCCGCAGCGCAGGACCAGATTGCGCGTCGCCGCCTGACCCAGCCATCGGGCGACAACGCCTACGACTCTCTGCGCGCGGCGCATCAGGCCGACCCGCGCGTCGCGCAATTGTCGAGAGTGGGTCAGCGCTGGCTAAGTGCGGCGACGCCGTTTATTGCCGCCGGATTGGAGGCTGGCAAGGACGAATCGGCAGGCGCTCTGTTCACCCGGGCAAGAACCCTCGCCGACGAATTGATGTTGCGCGATAGCGGGGCCTGGATCGACCTGGAGACTGCGGTCGTCGCGGCGATGTCGACGCGCTTGCGCGGAGCACTGGCTAGCGGAGATCTCGATGCATTGCGCCGGATCAAGGCCATCGCCACGCAATGGAATTTGGCGTCGGCGCGTTTCGAACCTTTTTGGTCGCAGTCCATTGTCCGCGCCAAGCCCGGCGACGCACTTCGCGGCGGCGAGACGTCGATGGTGCTGGCGCGCCTTCCGACGTTGAAACTTCCGGGCGTGGCGGTGCTGCCGCATGCCGTCACCCGCCAGGAATATGCTGCCTTCGTCGCGTCGACGGGACATGCCAGTGCTCGCTGCCGCATCCGCACTGCGATGTTGACCTTGAAGCGGCGCACCTGGGATCGTCCGGGGTTCGAGCAGCAGGGAAGCCACCCGGTCGTCTGCGTCAGCGCCGCCGATGCCGCGGCGTATGCGGAATGGCTGGGCCAGCGCGATGGCCAACGATATCGACTCCCGCGCGCGGAGGAGTGGCGTGCACTCGGGTTGGACGATGCCACCCCCGGCTGCCGCGGCCGCTGCGAGGGCACCGCGCCGATCACCGCCGCCGCCAAGCGGGCATCCGGCGTCCGCGTCCACGCCGGCAGCGCGCGCGAATGGAGCGCCGACTGCCGCGACGGTTGCTCACAGCGGCTGAGCCTGGGATCGAGCTGGCGCGATGCCTCGGCGGGGGCCGACGCGCGCGCGGGCGACGCGGTCAAGAGCGGTGATGGCTACGACGACATCGGCTTTCGCCTGATGCGCGACGTCTCCGCCGCCGAGTTGGAGCATCGCTGAGCACGCGAGTGGCGTGCCCTCACTCCAAACTGCGCGCGCGGCCCAGCTTCATCAACAGCCAATAGACCGTGCCGGCGATCGCCAGGCCGACAAACCAGGCATAGGTGTAAATCGTCTCGAACGCGTCCGGCACCTCCGCTACAAAGCCCGCGGCCAAGAGAAAGCCGGGCAGGTTTGGCAACACGCCGGCGAGCAGCGCGATGATGGCGGCGGGATTCCAGCCGCTGCGATAGCGGTACTGGCCGCGCTCCTCGAACAGTTGCGCGACATCGAGCCGCATGCCGCGCAGGAAGTAGTAGTCGACCAGCATGATGCCGGCGACCGGGCCGAGCAGCGCCGAGTAGCCGATCAGCCAGGTGAAGATGTAGCCGTCGGTGCTGGCGAGAATTTTCCAGGGCATCGCGAGCAGCGCGATGCCGGCGGTGATCAATCCGCCGAGGCGGTACGAGATGCGCTTGGGCGCGAGGCTGGCGAAATCGTAGGCAGGTCCGACCAGGTTCGCCGCAAGGTTGCAACACATCGTGTCGAGGGTCAGAAACAGCAGCGCAAGACCGACGATGACGCCGGTGAAACGCCCGGCCAGATCGACCGGGTCCCAGATCGCCTGGCCGTAGATCACCACCGTGGCGGCCGTGACGATCACCGACATCAACGCCAGCAAGGCCATGGGCAGCGGCAAGCCGATGGTCTGACCGATGACCTGATCGCGTTGCGAACGCGCGAAACGGGTGAAGTCGGGAATATTGAGCGCCAGCGTGGCCCAGAATCCGACCATCGCGGTCAAGGAGGGCCAGAACGTAGCCCAGAACAAGCCCGCTTTCTTGCCGCCGGCCTCGAACTGCGAAGGCGAATTCATGATCGCGGTGAAGCCGCCGGTGTGGCGGACCGCCCACACTACCAGCATCACGCAGATCACGATCTTGATCGGCGCGGAAATCGTCTCCAGCCAGCGGATCGCCTCGGTGCCCTTGACCACGAAGTAAAGTTGCAGCAACCAGAACGCGACGAAACAAACCAGTTGCGCGGCGTTGATCCCCAGCCACGGCAGCGGCTCGCCGACCAGCGCGTTGCCGCTGAGGATATTGCCCAAGGTGTAGATTGCGAGCCCGCCGAACCAGGTCTGGATGCCGTACCAGCCGCAGGCGACGATCGCGCGCAGCATCGCGGGCAACTTCGCACCTTGCGTGCCGAACGACGAACGCACCAGCACTGCATAAGGAATGCCGTATTTCGCGCCGGCGTGGCCGATCAACAACATCGGCACCAGCACGATCAAATTGCCGAGCAGCACCGTCGACACCGCCTGCCACGGCGACATGCCCTGGTCGATCAGGCCCGCGGCGAGCGTATAGGACGGAATGCACATCACCATGCCGATCCACAACGCGGCGTAGTGGTACCAGGTCCAGGTGCGCTGCGCTGCGGTGGTCGGCGCGAGGTCGACGTTGTAGAGCGAGGTCTGCGGCACCGCTGTGCCGGGCGTACCTGCGTGCGTCGTTGTCATGCCCTCTCCTGTTCCGACCGTCGCATCCGTTCCGCTGCCCCGCGGCCCTCAGTTCGCCGCGGGACGATCCAGCGCGCGACTGCGCGCGTGCGCCAGTGCCGAGAGGAGGTAGATGGCGAGTGCCAGCAGGCCAATCGCCTTCATCCCGAGCAGGGTCGAGAGGTACTCCAGCAGCCCACCCAGCACCGAACCGCACAGGTTGGAGCCGAGCGTGGCACTGGTGTCGGCCCGGCGATTGAGCAAGGTGGAGAAGATGACGCCGGCAAAGAACACCGGCAGCGCATACAAGAGGCCGGCCACGATGGCTCGCTGCAGCAGCGGCAGTGCGTTCAGCGCGCCGGCCGAGAACAGCCAGATCGCCACCATGGTCACCGCCAGCGGCAGGTACCAACGCTCGACGTGCAGCGGCTTGAAACGCTCGGCGACCGCGTTGCCGAGCAGCACCATCACCAAGATGCCGCCGAAGACGCAGGAATTGACCACCCAGGTTGAGCCGAACAGCAGGCTCAGCTCGGTCACCATGCGCGTCTCTAGCAGCATGAACGCCGCGCCCAGCAGGAAGGCCTGCGGGTCGAAGCCGCCACGGCTGAAGGCGCGGCGACCGAATACCGCGCGCAGTGCGAGCACGGCGGTCAGGCCGATCATTACGAGCATCACGCCGTAGGTGATCGGCGGCGTGGCCGGGCGCAGGTAGAGGAAGGGCCAGTCGTCGCTCGGCACCCGCACCAAGGGATTCTCGACGAAGCGGTCCACGACGAGGGGAAAAGCGGCGAACACCCGCTCCTTCGTTAGGCCGCGGCCGACGAGGAAGGTCGTGCCGAAATTGTAGTTGTGCGGCACCATGACGGGCGTCTGCCCGGTCGCCTCTCGCAGCAGGCGATAGATGCGCTGGACCATCCAGTCGCCAGCGTACACCGAGAAGGAGACGCTCAGCACGCCGCCTTCCTTGACGTGGCGCCAGCCGGCGGCGATGCCTTCGCGCGTGTAAACGTAGTTGTCCAGCCGCAGCGAGGACATCGCCGAGAACATGGCGTGCGAATCGAGCAGGCCGTAGCAGACGACGTCGAATGTTTCGCCGTGGTTCTGCTCGAGGTAGGCGCGTGCATCGTTCACCACCGGCACCACGCGCGCGTCCGAGTACGGCTGCTCGGGATGGTGCTCGCGTCCCAGCGCGATGATGCGCGGATCGATGTCGACGCTCACGATACGCTCGAAGCCGGCGCGCAAGCCGGCCGCCACGTCGTTGCCCGTGCCGGCGCCGACCACCAGCGCGCTGGCGCGCGCGTCGGTAACCCGGAACGGCAACTCGTAGATGGCGCGCAGTCTGGCACGGTTGGTAACGTTCACGCGCGAGTCCTGCCCCGGCCAGGGCCGCAGGTCCAGCATCATCTGGTGGTAATCGCGATTAACGCTGAGCTTCCACTCCCGCCGCCGCTCGCCGGGAGGTTGATCCGCGTTGAGGTTGTACGGCGCGAGGTCGATGCGGTTGTAGGGCGAGAACACCGCCTGTCCGACCGACCAACTCGCGGCGGCCACCACGGCGGCGGCGAACAGCCAGTTGAGCGGGCGCGGGTCGAGCAGCAGCCAGGCCAGCAGGCCGAGCCCGAACCAGACCGGCGGCGGCGCGCCGAGCCACGCGATCAGGCTCATGGTCACCACGCCGAGCAGCGAGCCCGCCAGGTCCCAACGGTAGGCGATGAGCGCCGGCATGCGCGCGAACAGCGCTCCGACCGGAATGCCGGCAGCGAGGAACACCGCGGCGATCGCCCAGAAACACGCGAGCAACACGCCCACGCCGGCGAAGAACGCCCCGAGCGTGGCGGCCCGCTCCCCGCCCCAAAGCGCCATCGAAGGATCGGGGAATCGCATGTGCGTGAAACCGGTGGGCTCGGCCAGCGACAGCACGCCGACCAGCGCGGTGAGGATCGGAAACACCAGGCGGAACAGCCCGGGGCGGCGGCGTCCGAGCGCGACCCCGAGCCCCATGCCGAGGAATGCGGCAATCAGCACGAGGTTCGCGAAGTAGGCGGCGATCCGGATCTGGGTGCCGACCCAGCGGATCAGCGCCAGCTCAACCACCAGGATCGCGAACGTCGCCAGCGCCATCTGCAGGCCGGGATGACGCACGAATCCTTCCGCCAGAAGCCGCCGGCCCTGCTCCTCCTCCACCCGACTATCCAAACCTTCCCCCTGCGCGTGCCGGCATCTGGAAGGGCCGGCGCCGGGCGATTGTATCGCCTGCCGGGCGCCCCAACCTCATGCGCTCTCGGGTGCCTTGCGCATTGGATTGTTCGGATGCGTGGTCCAGTCTCCGAAGCCACCGTCATCCACACGCTCCATCGTGATGCAGCTGTCGACCGGACAGACGTGCATGCACAGGTTGCAGCCCACGCACTCGACGTCGATCACCTCGAAATGTCGCGCGCCGTCCTTCTCTTTCATGATCGCCTGGTGCGCGGTGTCCTCGCAGGCGATGTGGCAGAGACCACACTTCACGCACAGGTCCTGGTTGATGCGCGCCTTGATGTCGTACTTGAGATTCAGGAACTGCCAGTCGGTGACGTTGGGCACCGCCTTGCCGACGAAGTCATCGAGCGTGGCGTAGCCTTTCTCATCCATCCAGTTAGAGAGCCCATCGACCATGTCGTCGACGATGCGGAAGCCGTAGTGCATGGCCGCGGTGCAGACCTGCACCGTCCCCGATCCCAGCGCCATGAACTCGGCCGCGTCGCGCCAGGT
>JBKJTK010000278.1:0-5212 GCA_046590875.1 Chiayiivirga sp. | reverse complement strand
TCAGCACTTCTACAACACGCGATACCAGCCGCAGCGCAGCGAACTCGCCTGGACCCCGTTCTGGGGCGAAGGCTGGGCGCTGTACTGGGAATTCCTGCTCTGGGATCGCGGCTACGCGCAGTCGCCGGAAGACCGCATCGGCATGCTGTTCTGGCGCAGCCATCGAGCCGCGCGGATTCTGTTTTCGCTGGGCTTCCATCTCGGCAAGATGACGCCGCAGCAGGCGATTGATCTCCTGGTTGATCGTGTCGGTCACGAACGCGAGAACGCCACCGCCGAAGTGCGCCGCAGTTTCGCCGGCGACTACGGTCCGTTGTATCAGGCGGCCTACATGCTGGGCGGGTTGCAGTTCCGTGCGCTGCACGCTGAACTCGTTGCCAGCGGCAAGATGAGCGATCGCCAGTTCCACGACGCGATCCTCAAAGGCGGCCCGATGCCGGTGGAACTGGTGCGCGCGCGCCTGCGCAACGAAGCTCCCACACGCGAAATCAAGGCGCAGTGGCGGTTCTACACGCTGAATTGAGCAGGGTTATCGCACCCCCGAACGGGTAGTTCGGTTTTGGACTTCCTCCGAAATGACGGAGGAAATGGTGGACACTTCATGCCTCAGGCACAGTAGTCCCCGGGGGTCGGGGCGGTCAAGGCAGTGCCGCGCCCCCACTCATTCGTTGACGATCGGATGAACGCGATTATCCCTACGGAGCGACGCGCCACGAACACGCTGCCTCCCCTGCCCTTTCTATGGCGCGAGAGCATGGTCTTGTTGCTCCTCATGTCGGCAACCCCGTGCCTCGCAGACGTGTGCTCCGATTCGGGCGTTTCGATCTTCCGGAATTCTTTCGAAGCCGCGGTTCCTTTGCTGCCGACGGGCAATGTCTATTTCGTCGCGCCGACGGGCGTCAATGGCGCGGCAGGCAGCGCACTTACGCCGTGGCGCAACTTGCAGTACGCAGCAGATCGGGTGAACCCGGGCGACACCGTTTGTGTGCGCGCCGGCAGCTACAACGAAGTACTCACGCTCACGCGCAGCGGCTCGCCAGCGGGCGGCGAGATCGTCTTTCAGGCCTATCCCGGCGAAACCGCTCGCATTGATGGCACGGGCCTCGTCGTGCCGGACGATCAGTGGGGGCTAGTCACGCTGCTTAACGTGAGCCACGTGGCAGTGCGCGATTTTGAAATCGCGAACTTCTCGACCGCATCCACTTCCGTGGTGCCCATCGGGATCTACATCACCGGCGCAGGTACCGGAATTCGCATTGTCGGAAATCACGTGCACGACATCCGCACAACGGCCGCAGGCTGCGCCGCGAACGCGTTTGGTTTGAAAGTCGATGGCACCAGCGCGACCGCCTCGATCAACCAGTTGACCATCACCGGCAATGAACTCAACGACCTGGTGCTTGGCTGCAGCGAATCGCTATCGCTGGACGGCAACGTGGAGTTCTGGAGCATCACCGACAATCTGGTCCACGACACCAACAACATCGGCATCGGGGCGATTGGCTTCGAGGGGATCGCACCCGACCCCGCTGTCGATCGCGCGCGCGACGGTGTGATCAGCGGCAACACCGTCTACAACATCACCAGCTTCGGAAATTCCGCCTACGGCAACATCTATGCTGCCAATGGCATCTACGTCGATGGCGGTACGCGTATCATCGTGGAGCGCAACCTCGTCCACCATGTCGATATCGGCATCGAGGCCGCCAGTGAGCACGCCGGTCGCAACACCAGCTTCGTCACCGTGCGCAACAACGTGGTCCATACCAACAATTCGGCCGGAATTTCAATCGGCGGCTACGACGCGAGTGTCGGCGGCAGCGACAATTGCGTGATCGTGAACAACACCTTGTTCCGCAACGACGCGTCCATGACCGGCAGCGGCGAGTTCCAGATCCAGTACCACGCGAGTGCCAACCTGTTCGTCGGCAACATCGTGTACGCCAATGCTCAAGGGCTGCTGGTGAACGCGTTCACGGGCGACACCGCCACGCCGGCAGGTCTCGACCACAATCTCTACTTCGCTGACGGAATCGGCCGGAGCTGGGTTTGGAAGGGCGTGACCCACACCAGTCTGGCCGGGTACCGGACGACCGCGGGACAAGACGCGAACGCTCTCGAAGCGAATCCGCTCTTCGTGGACCCCGCGATCCCCACGCTCAGGGTTTCGCCTCAGTCCCCGGCGGTCGGCGCGGGCTCAAATCTCGGTCCGACGGTCGTGGGTACGATCGATTTCGCCGGACAACCGCGCCTGCTGGGTCCGGGTATCGATATCGGGGCCTGGGAACAGTAACCCCATGGATTGACCCGACTTGCCGCGATGTCATCGCGGCGTCACCAATTCGTCATTACCGCTACACCGTTGCCTCGCAGAGTACGAAAAACGCGAGTACCGGTATGCGCTTCACGCTTGTCACGGAAACCTATCCACCCGAAGTCAACGGTGTCGCATTGACCGTGCACGGACTGGAAACTGGTTTGCGCCGGCTGGGACACGACGTTGCGTTGGTGCGTCCACACCAGCCGGGCGCAGCGGCGCCAGAAGGTGACGATTCGCTGCTTGTTCCGGGCGCCGGATTGCCGCGCTATCCCGGGTTGCGGTTCGGATTTCCGGCCGGGCGCCGCTTGCGGGCGCACTGGGGCGAGCAACGGCCGGATGCGATCTATGTGGCGACCGAAGGCCCGCTTGGCTGGTCGGCGGTGCGCGCGGCGAAGCGCCTGGGTATTCCCGCGGCCACCGGCTTCCATACCCGTTTCGACGATTACGCCGGACGCTACGGCGCGGCGTTTCTTACGCCGCTCGTGTTTGCCTGGCTGCGTCGCTTCCATAACCAAGCCAATGCCACGATCGTGCCGACGCAGGAGCTGGCCGATTTCCTGCGCAGCCGCGGCTTCGACCGGGTCGAACTGCTGCGGCGCGCGGTCGATACGACATTGTTTGATCCCTCGCGACGCGATCCGCAATTGCGCGCCACCTGGGGTCTGAGCGGCGACCAACTCGCGCTGATCTATGTCGGCCGCATTGCGCCGGAAAAGCATCTCGAACTTGCGGTGCGCGCGTTTCGCGCGATCCAGACGCAACAACCCGACGCGCGCTTCGTGTTCGTCGGCGACGGTCCGGCGCGCGCGTCATTGCAGGCCGCGAACCCGGATTTCCTCTTCGTCGGCGTGCAGCGGGGCGAGTGGTTGGCCGCCCACTTCGCGAGCGGCGACCTGTTCCTGTTCCCCAGCCTCAGCGAGACCTTTGGCAACGTCACGCTGGAAGCCATGGCGAGCGGCGTGGCTACCGTCGCCTACGACTACGGCGCGGCGCGCGAACACCTGCGCAGCGACGAGCACGGCGTGGCCGTGCCCTGCGGCGACGAGAACGCGTTCATGGCGGCGGCGCAGCGGTTGGCAGCGGACGCCGCGCTGCGCCGCCGGCTCGGACGGGCCGCGCGTGAGGCGGTCGCCGGCCTTTGTCCCGGCTCGGTTTCCGAAAACTTTTCCAGCCTGCTGACCCAACTGGCGCAAAGGAGAGCGGCATGAACATGCGTGCAGCACGCCTCAACCAGCGCGATGCGAATCTCTGTCTGGCCTGCAACCGCTGGGGCCAGCGCCATTGGGTTCGCGCGTTTTTTTCCGGCGTGAGCCGACTGGGCGACGGCGCGTTCTGGTACGCGTTGATGGCGCTGATCCTGGTATTCGATGGTCTTGAAGGCCTGCCGGCGTCGGCGCATATGGCCGCCACCGGAGTCGTGGCGCTGCTGTTGTATCGCACCCTGAAGCGCTGGACGCGTCGCCCGCGTCCCTTCGCCAGCGATCGCCGCATCCATGCCCTGGTGCGACCGCTGGACGAGTTCAGCTTTCCCTCCGGGCATACCTTGCACGCGGTTTCGTTCAGCCTGGTTGCACTCGCGCACTACCCCGCCTTGGCTTGGTTGCTGATCCCGTTCAGCGCCAGCGTTGCGGCCTCGCGCGTGGTGCTCGGGCTGCACTATCCGAGCGACGTGCTGGCCGCGACTGGCATCGGCGTGGCTCTGGGCAGTCTCTCTCTCTGGCTGGTACCGGGCGTCGCTTTACTGGGCTGAACGCCCAGAACTCGGGGCTGCCACGGCGTCCGCGACGCTCGGGATTCGACCGGCATTCATCCCCGCGGCTGACATGCGCCGCAACGCCCGGTATCCTGCGGCGCTCGCGTTGCGGCGTCTTGCCGCCTGCCCTCGCCTTGACGGAACCCCCTTCGATGAAATCCTGGATAGTTCTTGCCCTCGCTTTGCTGGCCCTGCCCGGACTGGCGCCGGCGCAGACCCAACGCGTGTTGCTCGATACCGATCGCGGCCCGGTCGTGGTTGAGCTGGACACAGTACGTGCACCGAGAACGAGCGCCAATTTCCTTGCGTACGTGGACGCCGGCCGCTACGACGACACCATCCTGCACCGCGTGCTGAAGGATTTCGTGATCCAGGGTGGCGGCTTCCGCGAGAACACCACGCCGATCGCGCACTTTCCTGATATTCCCAGCGAGCGGGGCAACGGGCTTTTCAACACGTCCGGCACGCTTTCGATGGCCTTGAGCAACACCCCGGCCGGCGTGCCCGACACCACCAGCGCGGACTCGGAATTTTTCATCAACATGGGCAACAACGCCTCGCTCGACCCGAACTTCACGGTGTTCGGCAAGGTGACCTATGGCTTCGCGACCTTGGCCGCGATCAATACCATCACGGTCAACGCTTTCCAGAACCACCTGCCACTGCGGCCGCCGGTGCTGAAGCGCGCGGTTCGCACCGACGGATTCCCGATTCTCGATCTGCATACCGGGGCCTGGTACGACCCGGCCAAAACCAGCCGCGGCTTCAGCGTTGAAGTGGGCAGCACGGAAGCCGGCGCCCCGCGGATCCTGGTGTACTGGTACGACTACTTCGAAGGTCGGCAAGTCTGGATGGGCGGTGCCGCGCCGTTCCAGTGGGGTGCAAGCAGCGTCACGATTCCGATGCTGATCACGCAAGGCGGGCAATTCGGCCCGGCCTTTGATTCCGCCACTGTGGTGACCGATACGGCCTGGGGCCAGTTGACGGTGCGCTTCACCGGTTGCGACCGCGCGACCTTCACTTACACCTCGAAGTTCGGCAACGGCACGGTGGAACTGCGGCGCCTGACGCTGCCGACCGGCAGCCGCTGCACCGGCAACTGATCCCGCCGCCAGACTGGCGCGGGATTGTTCGCGGGA
>JBKJTK010000157.1:0-9362 GCA_046590875.1 Chiayiivirga sp. | reverse complement strand
GGTAACCGAATGTTCGAACTGAAAATCTTTCGCCGCACCGCGCTGAGACGAATCGTCGCTGTTTTGCTTAACTTCGTAGCGGCTATCGCGAGTGCGCAGGCACTTGCGTCGCCGTTGCATCCCTATACCGCGGAATACGAAGTGTTGCGCAATGGCGAACCCCTCGGTCGGGGCACGGTCAGTCTGAAGCGCATCGAAGGCGGCACTTGGGAATTGCTCAGCATCACGCGCGGCACCGAAGGGCTGGCCGGTTTGGCGGGCGCTGAAATCGTGGAGCGCTCCACGTTGCAGGGGTTTGACGACCGGATCGAGACGCTCGACTACCGTTTCCGCCAGGACATCGCGTGGAAGTCGCGCGAGCGCAGCGTAAGTTTCGATCCTGCTGCCAAGCGCATCCTCAGTCGCGATCGCGACCGCGAGTATCCGTTCGCCTTCGAGCGCGGTGTGCTGGATCGCCAATGTGTGGTGCTGGCGCTGGCGCAGGATCTAGCCGCGGGCAAGCGCGGGGTGCTGAGTTACACCGTGGTGGATCGCGATCAATTCGGCCCGCAGCGTTACCGTGTGCGCCGGGCCGAAGAACGCGTTGCAACTCCAGCCGGCAGCCTGCGCGCGCTGCGTGTTGAGCGGGTTCGATCCGAATCGCGTGGCCGCACCACGACGAGTTGGCTCGGCATCGAACAAGGTTTCCTGCCAGTCAAGGTGCTGCAGAGCGAACCCGACGGGGACAGCTTTGAGATGCGGTTGATATCACTGCAACGCTGATCAAGAACCCACCTCGCTCTTGCTCTCCTTTGCGCCTTTGCCTTGAAGCATTTGACCTGGGCGCTTCGAGTGTCGACTACGCAGGCAGACGCCGGATCTTCGCGCCCAGCCCGCTCAGCTTTTCTTCGATGTTCTCGTAGCCGCGATCAATGTGATACACGCGATCGACGGTGGTTTCGCCGCTCGCCACCAAGCCGGCCAGGACCAGCGAGGCCGAGGCGCGCAAGTCGGTGGCCATGATCGGCGCGCCCGTCATGTTGTTGACGCCGCGCACGATGGCGGTGTGGCCATCGACCCGGATGTTCGCTCCCAGGCGTTGCAGTTCCTGCACGTGCATGAAGCGGTTCTCGAAGATGGTCTCGGTGATCACGCCCACGCCTTCGGCGACCGAGTTCAGCGCCATGAACTGCGCCTGCATGTCGGTCGGAAAGCCCGGATAGGGTGCCGTAATGAAGTCGACCGCGCGCGGGCGATTACCACGCATATCGAGTTCGATCGAGTCTTCCGTGGTGTTGATATGCGCGCCGGCCTCTTCGAGTTTGGCCAGCACCGCGTCGAGCGTGTCGGCGCGGGTCTTCTTCGCCACGACACGACCGCCGGTCATCGCGCCGCCCACGAGAAAGGTGCCGGTCTCGATGCGGTCGGGCAGCACTTCGTAGTGGCAACCATCCAGGCGCTCGACGCCTTCGATCACCATCGTGGTGCTGCCGGCCCCGGAAATCTTCGCGCCCATCGCATTCAGGCAGTTCGCGAGATCCACGACCTCCGGTTCCTGCGCCGCGTTCTCGATCACCGTGGTACCCGACGCTAGCGTCGCGGCCATCATGATGTTCTCGGTACCCGTGACCGTGACCATATCCATCACGATGCGCGTGCCGCGCAATCGCGAAGCCCGCGCACGGATATATCCGTTTTCGACCGTGACCTCGGCGCCAAGCTGTTGCAGGCCCTTGATGTGCAGATTGACCGGACGCGAACCGATCGCGCAGCCGCCCGGCAGCGAAACTTCGGCCTGACCGAAACGCGCCACCAGCGGCCCCAGCACCAGGATCGAAGCGCGCATCGTCTTGACCAGCTCGTACGGCGCGACGTAGCGATCGGCACGTCGCGAATCGATGTGGACGCGCATGCGATCGTCGATCGCGAGATCCACGCCCATCTGACCGAGCAGTTCCATGGTCGTGGTGACGTCGTGCAGGTGCGGCACGTTGCTGATTTCCATCGGGCCATCAGCGAGTAATCCTGCGGCAAGAATCGGCAGCACGGCGTTCTTGGCGCCGGAGATCTGCACCTCGCCGTTGAGGGTTTCGCCGCCGGTGATGACAATCTTGGCCATGGAGTCGGAACACTCGTAGAAGTCGGGATTGACGCGGGTGGGAGTTTCCACCACGCGAACGGCGCGACGCGGGCGGTGGTGTGGCGCCGCGAGGGCGGCCATCGGCAGATTAGCGATGCTGAGCCTCCGCGGGGGTCAGCGTCTTCAACGACAGCGCGTGGATTTCCCCTCCCATGCGCTCGCCAAGCGTCGCATAGACCAACCGATGACGGGCGAGCGGCAGCTTGCCGGCAAAGGCCTCGCACACCACGGTGGCTTCGAAATGCACGCCGTCAGGCCCGTGCACGTCGGCGCGACTGCCCGGCAGGCCTGCCTCTATCAGATCGCGGATGGTGTTGGCATGCATAGATAGGGCCTGGAAACGTTGAGCGCCCGACCGCTCGGCGCGTTTGGCGTTCCGGCGGTGGGGTAGAATGGGGCGCGAATCATAATCAATTCATGCTCATTTAAGAACAGCTGCCCCTGCCATTCCGGGAGCCAGCCAAGCCACCATCGTCCGAGGCCATGAACGCGCAAATCCACTCCCTGCCCCGCCCTGCGTCCTCTGTCGAAGCGGAACCTTCGGCGCTGATTCGCAGTGGACAGGCGGTGATCGAGGTCGAAACCCGCGCCATAGCGGCCCTGAAACCGCGTATCGATGCTGCCTTCGTGGGCGCCTGCCGCCTGATGTTGGCCTGCCGCGGGCGCGTGGTCGCGGTGGGCATGGGCAAGTCCGGCCACATTGCGCGCAAGATCGCCGCGACGCTGGCATCGACCGGCACTCCGGCGTTCTACGTGCATCCCGGCGAAGCCAGCCACGGCGACCTGGGCATGATCACCGATGCGGACGTGGTTCTGGCGCTGTCCAATTCAGGCGAGACCGACGAGATCCTGACCATCGTCCCGGTGCTCAAGCGCCAGGGCAATCCGCTGATCGCGATGACTGGACGGCCGACATCGACCCTGGCGCGGCTTGCCGATCTGCATCTGGACGTGAGCGTGGCCGAGGAAGCGTGTCCGCTCGGTCTGGCACCGACCTCCAGCACCTCGGCTGCGTTGGTGATGGGCGATGCACTCGCGGTTGCGTTACTGGACGCGCGCGGCTTCACATCCGATGATTTCGCCCGCTCGCATCCGGCCGGTGCGCTGGGTCGCCGCTTGTTGCTGCACATCGCGGACATCATGCATACCGGCAATGAAGTGCCGCGCGTGGGTGCCGATGCCTCGCTCAGCGAGGCCGTGGTCGAAATGAGCCGCAAGCGGTTGGGCATGACCGCCGTGGTCGACGCTGAAAACCATCTTCTCGGCGTATTCACCGACGGCGATCTGCGCCGCGCGCTGGACGACGTCGGCACCGATCTGCGCGGTACGTCTGTGCTCAAGGCCATGACCCGCCAACCCAAGACCATCGGGCCGGAAAAACTCGCAGTCGAGGCCGCGCACCTGATGGAAGAACACCAGATCAACGCGCTGATCGTGGTCGACGCCGAACACGGTGTGGTCGGCGCGCTCAATATCCACGACCTGCTGCGCGCCCGCGTGGTGTAAGCAGCGCACGTTCGATATCCGACCAGCGAGGGAATCGCCGTCATGGCAACCGACTACCTGCACGATCTGCCCGCCGACATCCGTACCCGCGCCGCCAAGGTCAAGCTGGTCGCGCTCGATGTCGACGGGACGCTCAGCGACGGCCGGCTGTGGTTCAACAACGAGGGCAAGGAGATCAAGGCCTTCAATGTGCTCGACGGCCTCGGGATGAAATTGCTGCGCGAACACAGTATCGAAGTCGCGCTGATCACCGCGCGTGAGAGCCCGATCGTGCAGACGCGCGCGCGCGAGCTGGGCCTGCGCCACGTCTACCAAGGCGCGCGCGACAAGCGTGAGAGCCTCACCCATCTGTGCCACGCGCTTTCGCTCAAGAATGACCAGGTCGCCTACATGGGCGACGATCTGCCCGATCTGCCGGTGCTGCATGTGGTGGGCCTCGCCGTTGCGCCCGCGAACGCGCATCCCTGGGTGCGCGACCGCGTGCACTGGTGCACTCGCGCCAACGGCGGCGAAGGCGCGGTGCGAGAACTCTGCGATGCGATCCTGCTCGCGCACGGCTGGGTTGAGTCCGTGATTCGTCGCTATACCCCGGAGTGACCGGCCCGATGACGCTACCGCGCTGGCTACCCGGCCTGCTGCTATTGCTGGTGGCAGCAGTCACCGGCTGGTTCGTGTGGCAACTGCAGCGCGGCGAGGAACCGCCGCCGCTGGTCGGGCCACCGCGGTCGGACTACGTGCTGGTGGACTTTGAACTCGTCTCGCTCGATGAAAAAGGCGGCGAAGCGTTTCGGGTCAATGGGCCGATGCTGTCGCGGCATCCCCATCTGGGCACGCTAAATGTGGAACAACCGCGCTTCCTGTTTCCCGATTCCGACGGCAAGCCCTGGAATGCGCGCGCCCAACGCGCCTGGGTCGCGCAGCGGGGCGATGAACTTCGTCTCAGCGGCCAGGTCGAATTCGACGGACCGCGCGCACCGAACGGCCGAATCGAATTACGCACATCCGAACTCACCGTGTTGCCCGAACTCAACGAAGTGCGCTCAGATGCCGCCGTGACCGTCACCGGGCCCGGCTCTATACTGCGCGGCCACGGTCTGCGCGCCGATCTTGACGCGCGGCGTTTCCAACTTTCCAAAGTGACCGGTCAATATGCGCCTTCGACCCGTTGATCTGCTGTTTATCGCCGCCTTTCTGACCGCGCTGCCGCTGGCAGCGCAGGCACGTGAGTCGGATCGGCAGCAGTCGATGAGCATCGAGGCCGACGACACCAATGCCGTGCTCGATGACGATGGCGAAACGACCTTGACCGGTAACGTATCGATCACCCAGGGCACGCTGAAGATCACCGCGCACAGCGCCACCATCGCGCGCAAGGCCGGCGATATCAGCGGCGTGTTGTTCCAAGGCACGCCCGCGACTTTGCAGCAGGAAAACGACAATGGCGCGCTGATGAAAGCCCAGGGCAATCGCATCGACTATGACGTCGCGGCCGAATCCGTGACGCTAACCGGCAACGTCCTGGTGGACCAGGCCGGCGACAACCTGCGCGGCGAGCGCATCGTGTACGACCTCAAGAACGGCCGTCTCAACGGCCAGGGCGACGGCAGCGGCGACGGCCGCATCCGCATGACCATCCAGCCCAAACCGACCGCGACCACGCCCGCGAAGCCCGGACCCGCCAAGTCCGCCGACGTCACAACGCCGCCGGCAAGCAAGGAAGAAGGCGGCAAACGCTAATGCTGGTCGCGCGTTCGCTGCGCAAGCGCTATCGTGCGCGCGAGGTCGTGCGCGACTTCAGCCTGGAGCTGCGTCCGGGCGAGGTCGTCGGCCTGCTCGGCCCGAACGGCGCCGGCAAGACCACGTGTTTCTACATGATTGTCGGCCTGGTGCCGGCCGACGGCGGTTCGATCCTGCTCGATGGCAAGGACATCACGTCGTTGCCGATGCATGCGCGCGCGCGCCGAGGGGTCGGATATTTGCCGCAGGAGCCTTCCGTCTTTCGCCGACTGAGCGTGTCCGACAATGTGCTCGCGGTGCTGGAGCTGCGGCCGGATCTGGATGCTCAAGGCCGCGCCGAGGAACTGCAGGCCTTGCTGGAGGAACTGCAAGTTGCGCACGTGGCCGGACAACTCGGCGCCAGCTTGTCCGGAGGCGAACGGCGCCGGGTCGAGATCGCCCGCGCGCTGGCCGCCAAACCGCGCCTGATGTTGCTCGACGAACCGTTTGCAGGGGTCGACCCGATTTCGGTCGGTGAAATCCAGAAGATCATCCGGCACCTGAAACAGCGTGGCATCGGGGTGTTGATCACCGACCACAATGTGCGCGAAACGCTCGGCATCTGCGACCGCGCCTACATCCTCAACGACGGGGCGGTGCTGGCGCAGGGCACGCCGGATCACATTCTGGAGCATCCGGACGTGCGCCGGGTTTATCTGGGCGACAGCTTTCGGATGTGAAGCGGCCGGATGTGAATGGGCCGGATGTGAATTGGCGTGCTGTCACGGATCTAGAATGAGATGTCACCCGACGTAACATCTTTTTGCGCGCCGCGGCATAACAAGCCCGGGTTAGGATAGCCGCGTGAAGCCCGCCCTACAGCTCAAACTCGGACAGCATCTCACCCTGACGCCGCAGCTGCGCCAGGCGATCCGGCTATTGCAGCTGTCCAGCACCGAGCTCGACGCGGAAATAAACCTGGCGCTGGAATCCAATCCGCTGCTGGAGCGTCCTGAGGACGCCGAGCCGCCGAACGAAGCACCCGCCGAGGGCGAGGTCGCTGAACGATCCGATTCCGAAAGCGCCGAGAGCAACGATGCTTCCGATGAATTCGAGCCCGAGCCGGACTGGCCTGAGGACGATTACGGCATCTCGGGCTCCGGCACGGGTTCCGGCGAAGACGGCGAGCACGAGAGCGTCGCCGGCGCGGTGACCGAAAATTTGCGGGACCATCTGCTGTGGCAGCTCAACCTCACCCCGATGTCGCCACGCGACCGCGGCATCGGATTGGCGTTGATCGACGCGATCGGCGAGGACGGCTATCTGTCCGAGTCGGTGGAGGATATCCAGGCCAGCCTGCGGCCGGAAATCGAGGCAGGCATCGACGAAATAGAAGCCGTCCTGCATCGGATCCAGCGTTTCGATCCGCTCGGCGTAGCCACTCGCAGCCTATCGGAAAGCCTGGGCGTGCAGCTGTCGGCACTCGACCCGGAAACGCCCGGCTTGGCGCTGGCCCAACGCATCGCCGAGTCGCAGCTGGAGGTGCTCGCCAAGGGCGGGGCTGACAGACTCGCTGCGACCCTGGGCGTGACCGAAGATGCGATGAATGAAGCGGTGCATCTGCTGCGCTCCCTCGATCCGCGTCCGGGTGCACAGATTTCCTCGCAGCCACCGGAGTACGTCAGTCCCGACGCCTACGCCTATCGCCACAGTGGCCTCTGGCGGGTCGGGCTGGCGCCGGGCTGCCGGCCGCAACTGGGCATCAACCGTCATTACGAGTCGCTGATCGCCCGCGCCGGCAAGGGCGATGCCAACTACCTGCGTGGCCAGTTGCAGGAAGCGCGCTGGCTGATCAAGAGCCTGATGACCCGCGCCGACACCGTGCAGCGGGTGGCCGCTTGCATCGTGAAGCACCAGACTGGCTTCCTCGAACACGGCCCCGAGGCAATGCGCCCGCTGGTGCTGCGCGAAGTCGCCGACGAACTGGGCCTGCATGAATCCACCATCTCACGTGTCACCACGAGAAAATACCTGCATACGCCGCGCGGAACCTTTGAATTCAAGCACTTCTTCTCGTCCAGCCTGGCCACCACCGACGGCGGTGCGGCCTCCAGCACCGCCATCCAGGCCATAATCAAGCGCTTGATCGATAAGGAAGATCCACGCCGACCCTTGTCGGACGCCAAACTCGCCGATGACCTCAAGACCAGCGGGATCACCGTGGCGCGTCGAACCGTGGCAAAATACCGCGAAGCGATGAATATTCCTTCGTCCAACGAGCGTCAGCGGCTCGGCTGATTCCATGCCTTCCTTCTCCGCTGGTCCCGGTGATTTCCACCCGGGCGCTCCCGCAACTTTCTCGACTCAGCGCCGATCGGCTCGCTTTGGCGGACGGCGTGTCCGTGGCAGTACGACCGGCGAGCGACCCCTCGCTCGCCGGATTCAGGATGATCAACAGGAGGCCTGACATGCGTATCGAAATCAGCGGTCACCAGATCGACGTCACCCCCGCCTTGCGCGATTATGTGCAAAGCAAATTGGAGCGACTGGAGCGCCACTCCGACCAGTTGCTCGACGGGCATGTGATCCTGTCGGTGGAAAAACTGTTGCAGAAGGCCGAAGCTACACTCAACCTGGCCGGCCGCAGCTTGCATGCGGAATCCACCGCCGCGGACATGTACGCCGCGATCGACCTGCTCGCCGACAAGCTCGACCGCCAAGTGCTCAAGCACAAGGAAAAGGTCACCGACCACCACCGCGGCGATGCTGCCGTACGCAATGCCAATTTCGGCTAGCGCTGAGCGTGAGGCTCGCGACAACATGCATCTGATCGACCTGCTGGCTCCGGCGCGTGTTCTCGCCGGGGTCAGCGTTACCAGCAAGAAGCGCCTGCTCGAACTGCTCTCCGGCCTGCTCGCAGAAGGCGCCGGAACAGAGGTTGAGCGCCGCGTGTTCGACAGCCTGTGCGGACGCGAAAAACTCGGCTCCACCGGGCTCGGTCATGGTGTGGCCATTCCGCACGGCCGCACCGGCGCCCTGCCCGGGGCCGTCGGCGCCTTCATCCGGTTGTCGGAACCCATCGACTTCAGTGCGCTCGACGGCAAGCCCGTCGATCTGATCTTTGCGCTTGCGGTGCCCGAACATTTCAGCAATCAGCACTTGTTGCTGCTGTCGCAGCTGGCCGAGATGTTCAGCGACAGCGGTTTCAGCGCCCGCCTGCGCCAGGCCCCTGACAACGCTTCGCTGTACGCCCTGCTGGCCGACTGGCAGCTAACCCACGCTGCCGCCTGAAGCGGACGCATCGACTCGCATGCCGGATACTTTCTCCTCTGGCATGAACGCTCGCATCTCCGCCCGCGAACTGTTCGATCAGGTCAAGGATCGCCTCGGGCTGCGTTGGGTCGCCGGTCAGCGCGGCGAGAAGCGCGTGCTGGCCCCCGGCGCGAACCAATCGCGTCGGCCCTCGATGGCGGGCTATCTCAACACCATCTATCCGAACAAGGTGCAGATCCTCGGCACCGAGGAACTCAACTATCTCGATGCACTGGATTCGCGTCAGCGCTGGGAAACCTTGGCCAAGATCGTCAACGACACCCCGCTGGCGCTGATTGTCAGCAAGGACCAGTCGATTCCGACCGACCTGCGCGACGCGGCAAATGAGTCCGATACCCCACTGTGGGTGTCGCCGCGGCGCGGACACGAACTGCTGACCTACCTGCAGTACCACCTCGCGCGCGCGTTGGCGAACCGTGTCACGCTGCACGGCGTGTTCATGGAGGTGTATTCGATTGGCGCGCTGATCACCGGCGATTCCGGCTCGGGCAAGAGCGAATTGGCGCTGGAATTGATTACGCGCGGCCATCGCCTGGTGGCCGACGACGCGCCCGAGTTCACCCAGATCGCGCCCGACGTGCTCGACGGCACCTGCCCGGAAATGTTGCAGGATCTGATCGAAGTGCGTGGTGTGGGCATCCTCAACGTGCGCGAGATGTTTGGCGACACCGCGGTGAAGCGCAACAAG
>JBKJTK010000100.1:0-8652 GCA_046590875.1 Chiayiivirga sp. | reverse complement strand
GCCGGTGTTGGCGATGGCCGACTGCACCTTGGTGCTGCCGCGATAGACGTCCACGGTCGCGGCACCCGCGCTCCAGCTCAGCGTGAACCGGCGCTTGCCTTTGGAGATGCCGTCGTTGGTCGCGGTCAGGCTGGTCGGCACGGTCACCGGCGGCGGCGGTGTGGTGAGTGATTCAGCCGCAGCGAAGGCCTGCACCAGGCCGTAGCCGGTGTTGTTGTCGCGGCCCGCGGCTTCGAGATCGAACGCGGTCGAGGTCAACGCATCACGCACCTGCTGGTTGGTCGCGGTGGGCTTGGCGCTCCACACGATCGCGGCCACGCCGGAAACGTGCGGGGTCGCCATCGAGGTGCCGTCGAGGTAGGCATAACCGCTGACGTTGGTCTCCGTCACCGCGCTCACCGTTGCGGTCGCGCTGCTGCCGACGAGTGACAAGCCATCTTCGCGGGTCATGCTGACCGAAGGAATGGTCGTGACCGTGGTGCCGAGCGTGCCGCCGAAACCGCCAGCGACGTTGTTGTAGACGATTACCGCAGTCGCGCCGCCGGCCTGTGCGTTGAGCACCTTGTCCGCAAACGCGATGTCTCCACGTTCGCACAGCACGACCTTGCCGGCCCAGGAACCAGCCGCGGTGCAGCGGGCGCCATTGACCATGCCGCCGCTGCGAACCAGTTGCGGGCTGCCTGTCAGTGCGGAAGCCATGTAGCCAGTGGTACCGACCGTGACCGAGCCATCGCGGGTCGGGTAGGTGCTGAGCACGCCCACGCCCGGAGCCGAGATGTCGACTTCGGCGTTGAACTGAGAAAAGGTCGCCTTGACGTTGTTGACGTCGACCGCCGCGACCGACAGCACGCTGCTGTAGGACGCCGGGTAGCTCAGCGTGCTGTTGCCGTCGTTGCCGGCCGCCGCGATGCTGAGGATGCCGCGCGCGTTGAGACCATCGAACGCATTGCGCTCGGTGGTGGTTGCTCCGCCGCCGCCGAGGCTCATGCTGATGATCTTGGCGCCCGCGGCTTCGCAGCGGTTGGCCGCGTCGACGAGGGTGGAGGCATAGGTCCAGCCGCAGGCCGCGCCGCTGAACACCTGGATCATGTGCAACGACACCTTGCCCGGGCTGACGCCGATCACGCCGGTGGTGTTGTTGGCCGCCGCGACGGTGCCAGCGACGTGCGTACCGTGGCCGCAGTCATCGCCGTTCCAGCCCGCCGGATAGCCGGTCATGCTGATGCCGGCGAAGTCTTCGTGGTCGGCCTTGATGCCCGAGTCGATGATGCAGACCTTGATGCCGGTACCGTCGGCGCCGGTGGCGACCGTCTGCGGGGCCTGCACGTTGGTGATGCCGTAGGGCGTGACCTGGCCCATCGGAACGCGCACGGCGTCGGCTTCGACGTAGTCGACGTTCGGGTTATGGCGCAGGCCTTCGATTGCCTGCGGCGGCATCGACAATGCGAACACACCGTCGCCGAGATCGAAGTGGACCGACGCGCCGTTGGCATTCAGATAACTCTGACCGGCGAAGCCGGGCTTGAACTTGACGATCACGCGGTTCGGATCGGGCTGCGCCGCAGATACCGACAGCGAGAGCAAGGAAAGTGTGAGTGCGGCGCCGAGCGCCGCAGCAAGCTTGTGCTGCTTCATGTAATGCGAATTCCCAAGATTAGGTGAGTATGAGTTCGAGCGAGACTCCCTCCGCTCTGACCCCTCCGTGGCGGGCGCAACCTAACATGAGATTTTCATCACACTTTGCGCAGTGCAGCAAAACGGTACATTTCATGTAGATAACGTTTCAAACGTGCGCCACCGCATGGTTGATATCAGCCCTCGTCGGGTCGATTGCGCTTGGCAGCGTAGGCCTTGCGACGGCAAGATCGGCCGATGAACGCATCGACCCCCGTCGCTCCATTGCAATGGCAACTGCGGCGCTACGCCGCACTCGCGCTGAACGATCTCTACGACCTTCTGCGCCTGCGCGCCGAGGTGTTTGTGGTCGAACAACGCTGCGCTTACCTGGACCTCGACGACAAGGATCGCGACCCGGCCGCGCAGCATCTGCTCGGCCGCGTCCTTCGACCGGCTCACGATGACCGGGATTCTGGTGCGCTCGTCGCCTACGCGCGCCTGCTGCCGCCGGGGCTGAGCTATCCGGAACCCAGCTTCGGCCGCGTCGTCACCGCACCGGCATGGCGCGGACGCGGCCTCGGCGATGTGCTGGTCGCGGAAGCGGTGCGCCAAATGCAGTGTCTCTGGCCCGGTCACGACATCCAGATCGGCGCGCAGGCGCATCTGGTGAAGTACTACGGAAAGCACGGCTTCCAGGTGTCCTCGGAGGAATATCTCGAAGACGAAATCCCGCACCGACATATGCTGCGGCGCCAAAGCCCCGCGTGATCGAGGACGTGCGCTGGCTGCGTCCTTCGTCGATCACTCAGTACAGGAGCAGTCGAAAACCGTGCTGCCCGAAACGGGGGTCGAGGCCACCGGGCGGAATGGTTTGGGCGTTCGACGTAGCGGCCAGCGCGAACGCGAGTAGCACGGCGAATGGAACGAGGCGCGGGGACGACATGGGATTTGCACGCAGGCGGGTCTATTCCGATTACGCGGTTCGGGTCAGAACCTGACGAACCGCCTGACCCGGCCGTCCGCGGCGAACGGTCTGTTGCTTGCCCCGGAAGCCTGCAGTTCAGGCGTGAGGCGCGCGCGCCAGCCCCGCCGCGTCCAGGGCGGCGAGATACCCGGACCATTGCTCGGCCTGGGTGCGGCCAAGCTCATGCAGCGTGGGCCAACTGAAGATGCCGGTGTCGTGGCCATCGTCGAATCGCAGCAGCACGGCGTAGTGTCCGACGGGTTCGATCGCGGCAATGTTGACGTCGCGCTTGCCGGCCACCAACACCTTCTGGCTCGGTCCGTGACCTTGCACCTCCGCCGAAGGTGAATTCACGCGCAGGTACTCGGCCGGAAGCCGGAAGACCTCGCCGCTGTCGAATTCAACTTCGAGTACGTGCGAGGCTTTGTGCAGGGTGATGCCAGTGGGACGCGGACCGCTCATTATTTTCTTTCCACCGATGGCATCATTGAACTACAGGATATAGCGACTCAAGTCCTCGTCGCGAACCAGATCGCCCAGGTGCGCATCGACATAGCTGGCGTCGATGCGCAGAGAATCGCCGTCGCGGTCGGGCGCCTCGTAGCTGATCTGGTCCAGCAGTTTTTCCAGCACCGTATGCAGCCGCCGCGCGCCGATGTTTTCGTGCCGCTCGTTGACCTCGAACGCGATCGCGGCGAGGCGCTCGATCGCGTCGGGCGCGAACTCCAGCGTTACGCCTTCGGTTCCCAGCAATGCGCGGTACTGCTTGGTGAGCGACGCGCTGGGCTCGGTCAGGATGCGGACGAAATCGGCTTGCGAGAGCGGGTTCAATTCGACCCGGATCGGGAAGCGGCCCTGTAGTTCGGGGATGAGGTCGCTGGGCTTTGCGATGTGGAACGCGCCTGATGCGATGAAGAGGATGTGGTCGGTCTTCACCACGCCGTACTTGGTACTGACCGTCGATCCTTCCACCAGCGGCAACAGGTCGCGCTGCACGCCTTCGCGACTGACATCGGCACCGATGCCCTCGGAGCGCTTGGCGACCTTGTCGATCTCATCGATGAACACGATGCCATGTTGCTCACATGCCTCGATCGCCTGCTGTCGGATGTCTTCCTCATTGACCAGCTTGCCGGCCTCGTCTTCGAGCAGCAGCGGACGCGCCGCCTTGATCGTCAGGGTGCGCTTCTGCGACTTGGAGCCGGAGAGCTGCGAGAACATCTGGCGCAACTGCTGGCTCATCTCTTCCATGCCCGGCGGCGCCATGATGTCCACGCCCACGTTGACGCTGGTCTCCAGCTCGATTTCGCGCTCGTCGAGCTTGCCTTCACGCAACTGGCGGCGCAGTTTCAGCCGCGTGTCGTTGTCGGCGGGCTCGCCCTGCGGCCAGCCGGCGCTGTCGTGACGCCGCGGCAGGAGCGCATCGAGAATGCGGTCCTCGGCTCGCTCCTCGGCCTGCACGCGGAAACGCTGCTTGGCCTGCTCGCGATACATCTTGACGGCGGTGTCGGCCAGGTCGCGGATGATCTGCTCCACATCCTTGCCCACGTAGCCGACTTCGGTGAAACGCGTTGCTTCCACTTTGACAAAAGGCGCGTTTACGAGCGCGGCCAGGCGACGCGCGATCTCGGTCTTGCCTACGCCGGTCGGGCCAATCAAGAGGATGTTCTTGGGCGTGACCTCGTTGCGCAGCGCAGGCTCGAGCTGCATGCGACGCCACCGGTTGCGCAGCGCGATGGCCACGGCGCGCTTGGCAGCATTCTGGCCCACGATGTGCTGATCGAGTTCCTGCACAATCTCGCGCGGGGTCATGCTGCTGTTGTTGGACGGGTTGATTGGCATCGACGTTCTACAGTTCCTCGAACACAGCGTTGTGGTTGGTGTAGATGCAGATGTCGCCCGCGATCTTCAGCGCACGCTCGACGATCTCTCGCGGACCCAGGTCCGTATTGTCGAACAGCGCCTTGGCCGCCGCCTGCGCGAACGGGCCGCCGGAACCGATCGCGATCAAGCCATGCTCAGGCTCGAGCACATCGCCATTGCCGGAAATCAGCAGCGAACTTTCGCGATCGACCACGGCCAGCATTGCTTCGAGCCGGCCGAGCCGACGATCAGTGCGCCAGTCCTTGGCCAGTTCAACCGCGGCGCGTACCAGTTGCCCATGTTTCTCCAACTTCTGCTCGAACAGCTCGAACAAGGTGAAGGCATCGGCTGTGGCGCCGGCGAATCCCGCAAGCACCCGACCGTCGGCCAACCGCCGCACCTTGCGCGCGTTGGCTTTCACGATGGTATTGCCGAGCGTGACCTGACCGTCGCCGCCGATCACGACGCGATTGCCGCGGCGCACGCTGAGGATGGTGGTGGCGTGGAAAGTTTCGGACATGGCGGGCTCCGGGCAGAACTCAAGTCTTGGGGCACTCCGGCGCCAAACAAGGGGCCGGGCAAGGGGCGGTCTAACGCGCCGGGCGGCGTTTAGCGCGCGGATGCGCGGCGTCGTAGACCTGGGTCAGATGCCCGAAATCCAGATGGGTATAGATCTGGGTGGTGGCGATGTCGGCGTGGCCGAGCAATTCCTGCACGCCGCGCAGATCGCCCGAGGATTCGAGCACGTGGCTGGCGCAAGAATGTCGCATCAGATGGGGATGCACGCGTTTCCAGATGCCCTGGCGTTGCGCCAACACTTTGACGCGTTGTTGCACGGCGCGCGCGCTGATCTGCATGCCGCCCCGACCAGGAAACACCGGTGTGTCCGGCTTGCTGCTCGCCTGCGCCCGAAACGCCTCCAGGGCCTGCAGCGCATGACGACCGACCGGCACCACGCGTGTTTTGCCGCCCTTGCCGAGCACACGTACGAGGGCGTCGCCGAAATCCAGATCGCGCCAGCGCAGCGCGCACAATTCGGACAGGCGCAGGCCGGAGGAATAGAACAGCTCCAGCATCGCCCGGTCGCGCAGATCGAGCGTGCCCTCCCCTTCGATCTGCACCAGTCGCGACATTTCGTCTGCGTCCAGTACTTGGGGCAGCTTGCGTGGCGCCTTGGGCGCGCGCAGGCCGGTGGCGGGATCAACTGCGAGCTTGCCGTCGCGCAAAAGAAAACGGAAGAACGAGCGGCAGGCCGACAGCAGGCGTTGCAAGCTCTTGGGCCCGAGACCGCGTCGATGCTGGGCAGCGATGAAGCCGCGCAGTTGTTCCCCGTGCATCGACTGCCAAGCGCCGATCGACAGCGCGCGACAATGCTCGAGCAGCAGCGCCAGATCACGTCGGTACGCCGCCAACGTATGCGGCGAGAGTCGGCGCTCGACGTGGAGCTGAGCCAGGAAGGCTTCAACTTCGCGCACCAGGGCGATGTCGCTCATCGCGATCAGTCGTAGCGCGCCAGCGCCGCAACCAGCGCTTCGGACATCAGGCGCAGAAACAGCGTGCCCATGCCGGGATAGAACCGGTTGGAATCGGTGCTGCCGATCGCGAGCACGCCGCGACCGGCCAGCGGCAGCAGCGCGGCCGCTTGCACCTCGCCCGCGCGCGCACCAAACAGCACCTCAAGCTTGTCGGACTGCAGGCGTCCACACAGCGGCTCGCCGGCCTGCACGAACTCGGCGAACGGACGCAGCGAGACATCGTCCGCCGGCAGTACTTGCACCCAGTCCGCCGCCGGCAGGCGTGAATCCGCGCGGTGCAGCAACACGCGCACCAGCGG
The DNA here is from genome assembly GCA_046590875.1 of Chiayiivirga sp. Classification (GTDB taxonomy): domain Bacteria; phylum Pseudomonadota; class Gammaproteobacteria; order Xanthomonadales; family Xanthomonadaceae; genus JALCLA01. The sequence continues at coordinate 2,374 of JBKJTK010000100.1, read as the reverse complement.
GCTATTGAATTCCTCGGTCAGCACCGCCACCAGGGTGCGCAAGGTTTCGGCCGGATCGCGCGCGCGCAGCAAAGCGAGGGTCAACTGATGCGTGCGCACGGTCAGGCGCTCGTTTTCGTTGGCCACGCCGTAGAGTTCGTGCAGGCGGCGGTTGAGTTCGCGATTCTTGTCGCGCAGCACTTCGAGCTGATAGCTGGCGAGCGAGGTCGCCTGGCCTTCCTCGCGGGGCACCGCCAGCGTCAGGGCCAGGTCCGGGAACTGGTCGAGAAAGCGCGGGTGGCGACGCAGGAAACTGGCGACCTCCATCGGGCCCGGCCCTTCTCTTGTCGCGCCTTCTTTGACCGTGCCTTCTTTGATCAGGTCGCTCATGCGATGAATTCTCCTTCGAACACAAACTCGGCCGGTCCCGCCATCCACACCGGATGGCCGGCACCGGCCCAGGAAATCTGCAGGGTGCCGCCGGGCAATTCAACGGCAACCTCGGGTCCCACCCGGCCGCGCCGCGCCAGCACCGCGACCGCGGCGCAAGCGCCGCTGCCGCAAGCCAGTGTCTCGCCGACACCGCGCTCGTTCACGCGCAGGCGGATGTGGTCGCTGGCCAGAATCTGCGCGAAACCCACGTTGCAACCGAGGCTGAAGTAGGGATGCTGCTGCAACATCGGGCCGATGCGCGCCACGTCGGCGGCGTCGATGTGGCTCACCTCCAGCACCGCGTGCGGATTGCCCATCGATACGGCGCCGAAATAGATCGGGCCGCTGGCGACATCGAGTCGATAGGGATCGGTCGCGCTCGCATCGCGCAACCCGATCGCTGCCGGCGCGAAATCCGGCACGCCCATCCGGATCGCAACGATGCCGCCATCGCGCAATTCGGCCTCGACCGGACCCGAGGGACTATCGAGCCGGAAACGCGACGCGCGCGTCGCACCATCGCGGCCCAGCCATGCCGCCACGCAGCGCGCGCCGTTGCCACACTGCTGCGAGGGGCTGCCGTCGGCGTTCCAGATGCCGTAGTAGGCGAGCGCTTCGGCGCTACGCGGGGCCTCGATTGTGATGACCTGATCGCAGCCGACGCCGAAATGGCGGTCGGCCAGTCGCGCCGCCAGGGCCGGATCGAGCAACTCGCGCTGATCCAGACCGCGCCGATCCAAAATCACGAAATCGTTGCCGGCACCCTGCATCTTGCTGAAGCGCAGGCGCTGAGCGGCTGCGTTCATTGCGCGGGCGGCGCATCCGCGGTGGCCGCCTCTGGGGTGTCGGGGGCGTCCGGCAGCACCAGGTCGCCCTTGTTGCCGCAGGCGCCGAGCGCCAACGCCACCAGCAGGAGAAATACGAGCATGCGGATCGAGGCTTTCATGCGGCCAGTATATGATCCGTCGGGCAGCGTTTGAACTTCCTGTTCCATCCCGCACCGACCGCGCTGCGGAGACCGTGATGTCGCCGTTCCTGTTTCTGCTGATTCCGGCCCTGGCCTGCCTGCTGTTTGCGCTGATCTTCGGCGGCGGCCTGGGGCGCTCTTTGCGCCAGCGCCGCTACGTCGGAGCCCTGTTACGGCTGCTGCTGTTTGCGGCATTTCTGCTCGTGGGGTTGGCCCTCGCCCTGCTGGCGAGCGCGGTGTTCCACTACCTGCAACTCGACGGCGAAACTCGCGTCGCCACGATCGCGCTACGCCAACTCGAGCCGCAACGCTGGTCGGCACGGCTGGAAACCGCGGATGGCCAGCACCGCACGCTTGAGCTACGCGGTGACGAATGGCAACTCGACGCCCGCGTCATTCGCTGGCAACTACCCGCGTTACTGGCGGGCGCACCGAACTTGTATCGACTCGAACGCCTGTCCGGCCGCTATGGCGATGTGAAACAGGAATTGGAAGCGCAACGCAGCGTGCATGACCTCGCGGCCGATGCGTTTCCCGATTTATGGACACTGCGTCGGCAGTTTCCGAAGTATTTGCCGTTCGTGGATGCCGACTATGGCACCGCGGCGTATTTGCCGATGCTCGATGGGGCGCGGTTTGACATCACGCTCGGGTCGCGGGGCGGCCTTGTCGCGAAGGCGGCGGATGCGCGGACGCAGGGGTTGTTGGATGAGGCGGGGTGGTGATGGGGGCCGGGCGCCCGGATGGGCGTTTTTTTGGCTGCGTGCGCCTAGCAGCTAGCTGCTAGCTGCTAGCTAGTAGTGTGCGACTACCTGCGTCACTCGGTTCGCTGGGGTGACGCGGGCGCCATCCATGGCTTTTTTCGTCCGGCTCAGCCGGCCGAGTCACTTTCTCTTGCGTCGCCAAGAGAAAGTAACCAAAGAGAAGGCGACCCGGGTTTACGCGCCGCCTGCGGCGGTTCGCGTCGGGCCTGCGGGGTTTTCCGACGGCACATCC